>JBNLCA010000271.1:0-11932 GCA_050303575.1 Paracoccaceae bacterium | reverse complement strand
CCCTACCACCTGGTCAGCCATGTCAGCCGGCCGACATTAGAGGCGCTGGCCCTGTTCCTCGAGGGCTCGTCGGACGTTCTGGTCGCCTGACGGCACAAGGACATTCCTGCGCTGGGCCCCCGGCCCCTAACGAAATGCGGGGCCCGAGGGCCCCGCACAGCAAGTCCAGTGATGGCCAGGCTCAATCGGCTTTCTTCTCGCCCTCGGCGGGTGCGTCCGCGGCCTCGCCCGAGGCGGCGTCTTCCTGATCTGCCGAGCGCAGGCCCGACGGCGCCGAGAGGTTCGCCACGACGAAGTTCCGGGTGATGGTCGGCTTGGCGCCGGCCGGCAGCGGAATGTCCTCGATATGGATGACGTCGCCGATGTTGCGGCCGGTCAGGTCCACGGTGATGTGGTCCGGGATGTCGGACGCCGGCACTTCCAGCTCGACTTCGGGACGGACCACGACCAGCGTGCCGCCGCGCTTCAGGCCCGGCGCCGCTTCGTGGTTGATGAAGTCGACGTGGATGAAGAGGTTGATCCGGCTGTTGTCGCTGAGGCGCATGAAGTCGACATGCGTCGGCAGGTCCTTGACCACGTCGCGCTGGACGCCGCGGCAGATCACGTGGACCTCCTCGCCGCCCTCGCCCGCAACCTTGAGGTTGAAGAGCGTCGACAGGAACCGGCCCGCGCGCAGGCGGGTCAGCAGGTTGTTGAATTCGAGGTTGATCGGAAGGGGCGTCTTGCCGCCGCCATACACGATGCCAGGTACGTCGCCGTTGCGGCGAGCTTGACGGGCGGCCCCCTTGCCTGTCCCCGTCCGTACCGTGGCGTTCAGATCAGGGATCTTCCCGGCCATGGTCTTTCTCCAAGTTGTAAGGCGGACATCCTCCAAGGGTGCATGCCCGCATGAGCGGGTGCCTATAGACGGGTTCCGGCAGCATGGGAAGCGGAATCTTTGGGCGCTCCCCTTGCCGTTGCCGGGCCGCCGGGCGAGAAGGCGGCCATGTCCTTCGCGCGCGCCCTCAGCCTGTCCTTCTCGCCCCTGCTCGCCTTCGGCGGGCTTGGCCTCTTCTGGGGTGCGTTCGGCGCGCAAGTGCCTGTTCTGAAAGCCGGAATCGGCGTGGCCGACGGACCGTTCGGGGTCGCTCTCCTGTGCGGAGCGGTGGGCGCGCTCGTCTCGATGTACATCGCGCCGAAGTTCGACATGGGGATGGGCCGGGGCGCGATCCGCTATGCCGCGATGCTGGTGGCGGTGGCGTTCCTGCTTCCCGGACTGGCGCCGAACCTGCCGCTCTTTGCCGCCGCGATGTTCTGCTGCGGCGCCTCGTCGGGGCTTCTCGACGTGGTGATGAACGCGCGGCTGACGCGGATCGAGGCAGAGCATTCGACCGGACTGATGAGCCTGAACCACGCCGCCTATTCCTTCGTCTACGCCGGCGCCGCCTTCGCTGCCGGCTTCACGCGCGAGGCCGGGATCGCGCCGGTTGCGGTCTTCGCCGGGCTGGGCGGGCTGATGCTGGCGCTCTCGGTCGGGATGGTGACCGCCGCGCCCGAGGACACGCCCGACGACGCGCCGGCGGGCGGGAGCTATCTCGGCGTCGCGATCTGGACCGGGATCATCACGCTCGTCGCCTTCATGACCGAACAATCGACCGAAAGCTGGTCGGCGCTCCATATCGAGCGGACGCTGGGCGGCGGTGCGGCCGAAGGCGCACTCGGCCCGGCGCTTCTGGGCCTGACGATGGGGATCGGTCGGCTGGCCGGCCATTTCGCCACGCCGCGCGGGCGCGAGCGGGCGAGCATCCTTGTCGCCGCGCTGGTGACGGCGCTGGGCACCACGCTCGCCGCCGTCGCGCCGAACCAGGCTGTCGCCTACCTGGGCTTCGCCATCCTCGGCATGGGCGTTTCGGTCATTGCGCCCCTGGCCATCGCGCTTGCCGGCCAGATCGTGCGGCCGCGCGACCGGGCGCTTGCCGTCTCGCGCACCGTGATGATCGGCTATGCCGGCTTCTTTATCGGCCCGCCACTCATGGGCTTCGTCTCCGAGGCGCTGACCCTGCGCGCCTCTTACGGCGTGGTCGCGCTTCTCATGCTTCTGTCGCCGCTGTGTCTTTTGCCTTTGCGGGCGCGCGCTTCCGCGCAGGTTTCGCCGCAGGCGCCTCCTCCCACTCTCCGGCAAAACCCTTCGGAATGAGAAGGATATCGCGGTCGACGGTGCGGACGTCCTTGCGGCCGCAAAGCGCCATCGTCATGTCGAGCTCCTTGCGGATGATCTCCAGGGCCTTGGTCACGCCCGCCTGCCCCATCGCGCCGAGGCCGTAGACGTAGGACCGGCCGATGAAGGTGCCCTTGGCGCCCAAGGCCAGCGCCTTCAGGACGTCCTGGCCCGAGCGGATGCCGCTGTCGAGATGGACCTCGATCTTGTCGCCGACCGCGTCCATGACCGAGGGCAGCGCCCGGATCGAGGAGAGCGCGCCGTCGAGCTGCCGGCCACCGTGGTTCGAGACGAGGATCGCATCGGCACCGACGTTCAGCGCCATCTTCGCGTCCTCGGCGTCGATGATGCCCTTCAGGATCATCGGACCGTCCCACTGCTTTCGTAGCTCCTTGACCATCTCCCAGTCGAGCTTGGGCTCGAACTGCTCGGCGGTCCAGGCCATCAGCGACGACGGGTCGGTGACGGTCTTCACGTGGCCGACGATGTTGCCGAACTGGCGGCGCCTGGTGCCCAGCATCCCCAGGCCCCAGCGCCACTTTGTGGCAAGGTTGAGCATCGTCGGGATGGTGAGCTTGGGGGGCGCAGAAAGGCCGTTCTTCAGGTCCTTGTGCCGCTGGCCAAGGAGTTGCAGGTCCAGCGTCAGCACGAGCGCCGAGCACTTGGCGTCCTTCGCCCGCTGGATCAGGCGGCGCACGAAATCCTGGTCGCGCATCACGTAGAGCTGGAACCAGAAGGGTTTCGACGTGTTCTCGGCCACGTCCTCGATCGAACAGATCGACATCGTGGTCAGCGTGAACGGCACACCGAACGCCTCGGCCGCCTTGGCCGCCAGGATCTCGCCGTCGGCGTGCTGCATGCCGGTCAGGCCGACCGGAGCGAGGGCCACCGGCATCGAGACCGGCTGGCCGATCATCTCGGACGCGGTCGAGCGACCCTCCATGTCGACGGCGACGCGCTGGCGGAACTTGAGGAGATCGAAATCCGAGGTGTTCTCGCGGAAGGTCGTCTCGGTCCACGAGCCGGACTCGCAGTAGTCGTAGAACATCCTCGGCGTGCGCCGACGGTGGAGGCGCTTGAGATCCTCGATGTTGGTGATGACGGCCATAGGCTCCTCCCCGAGCGGTCAGTTCCGGTTACCAATTCGGGCAAGTGCCTGCAATGACGCAGATCAACGCCTTGTCCGCCGGGTCTTTGGTAGCGCGCACTCGAAACAGTCTGTTCTCGCTTGCGCTTTTGACAGCCCGGTCCACGGCCGCCATTAATCAACCATTGATTGATTTTTTCATTGACTTTCAATCCCAAAGGGCACTTCCGACCTGATGATCAAGGTCTCTTCTCTCATCTCAGCGATGCAGCAGGCGGCGCACGAAGCGTCCGCTACGGTTGCAGGCGAGCAAATGAAAATCCTGGCGCGGTTCTTCCACGGCGTCGAGGACGGCGCTTCGCTGGCTTCCGGCGATGCGCTGACGCCGGTCCTGGTCCGCATGGGCTTTCCGCGCGAAACCGCGGACGGCCCGGTGCAGCATGAGGTCTATGTCCCGCTGATCGCGATGACCCCGATGACCGCCCTGCAACTGACCGAGCTCGAGGTCGAACTCGATGCCGAGGTGGTGATCGACGGCGAGGAAGTCCTTGTCGGCACGCCGTCCCGGGACGTCGAGGTCGAGGGTGAAAAGACCAATCTGAAAGTCCGCATGAAATTTGATGCCGCCGGCCTGCCGGACGGCGCTCAGGTGATTATCGACGGCTTTTCGAAGGCGCTCAGGGCGCAGATCCCAACATAGGAGTAGAGTAAATGGCAAAGGCAACGAACGTGGCGCGCCGGGCGCGGCAAATGGCCGAGGAACTCAGCGAATCCGAGGCCACCAAGTCCGGCAGCGAAGCCGTCACGCAAGGCGGCGGATCCGGCGGAGGCGGCAAAGGCACCTTGGGCGTCGGCGACAGCGACGGCGGCGACGGTCCGGCGCTTGTGTCCATGGCGCAGGCCTTCTCGGGCCTGCCGATGCAGGATCTGATCGGCGGGCCGCTGATGGCTGCCTCGGACGCCAACATGCAGATGGGACTGGCACAGGTGAACTTCATCATGGCCACCTGCTTCTATCCCGACGAGAGCGACGACAAGATCATGAAGCCGCGGCTGGTGACCTGCTCGCTCACGCGCGCGGTCATGGACGAGAACGACCCGGCGACGGAACAGCCGCCCATCGTGACCAAGATCGAGCTCCCGCTGATGGCGCTCTTGCCGCTGAACACGCTGGGCGTGACCAATGTCGACATCAATTTCACGATGAACGTCTCGTCGAGCTATTCGAACGAGAAGTCGACGTCCCTTGAAAACAAGATCCATGCCGAGGCAAGCTACGAGACGACGATCAACTACTATCTCGCCAAGACTTCGATCAAGGGCAGCGCCTCGATCGACACCACGCTGCAACAGAACTCGAAGGCGCAGTACCAGAAGCAGAACAATGCCACCTACACCGTCGCGGTATCGGCCGGACAGCTGCCGCTGCCGCCCGGCGTGTCGACGCTGATCCAGGCCTTCACTGACAACATGGCGCCGCTGGTCATTCCCGCGAGGGACGAGCCATGAGATCGAAGGTCACGAAGGGATCGAGCAAACATGCCGAGGTCAGCTGCCCGGCCTGCGGAACGGGCAAGATACGTTTCGTGCCGCAACTGCTGGCAACCGGAGTGGGGTTCTCCTGCTCGGGCTGCGGCGCGAAGCTGGCCCTCGGCGAGGACGCCCGCCGCATCTACGCCTCGAGCCTCGACCAGCTCGAAAAGCTGGCGTCGGCCGGGTAGTGACCGTCACGCTGGAAGGTGCGGCCAACGCCATCGTGAAGGCGGTTGCCGACGTGCTGAACGCGGAACGTTCCGGCGCCCAGCATCTCTACCTGATCTGGGGCGGCTGGGAGAAATGGCTGCAGGGCGAGATCCTCATCGCCCTGCAAGACTGCCCCTTTCGCGTCTCGCAGGAAGACACCGTCTATCGTGACTCGCCGCGCGAGTCGGCCGATTTCGTGCTGCAGCTGTCGGACGCGAAGCCGGGCCCGCGGACGCGGAGGTCGCCGCCCGACACCTGCGTGGTCGAGCTCAAGGCCGTGACGATCAACCAGGCGACCGGGGCGTTCCGGGCACTGATCAAGGGCGATGTCGAAAAGCTGTGTCAGCGGTTGCAGATCGGATCGGCAAACAGCCATGCCGTCGGACGGCTCATGATCGCGGTGTCGGTGCCGGGCAAGACTTTGGACGACAACTTTCGGAATGCAGCCGAAACCTACGTAACCGGGAAGGGAGGTTCGGACTTCTCGGCGTCGGTCCAGGATGCCGGCGGGTTCAAGGTCTACCAGATGCGCTGGCTGGCCCCGGCAGACGCTAGGACAGCGGCCAGTTCGTGACCTCGGTTACCTCGGAGCGTGCGCCGCATCTTTGGAAGTCGGCCGATCGGGCCAGCCGGCGCGGGTCGGCCTTGAAGGCGTCGAAGGCCGCGGCACTCGGAAACGCAATCGGATGCACTTCGCGCCTGCCGTCGGTGGTGCGCACCCGCGCCTCGACCTTCCCGCCATGCTCGGGTATCAGCGCCAGAACGGCGGCCTCGTAGGCGTCGAAGAGCGTCAGGTCAGCCGAGCTGAGGTCGATCTCGACCAGCAGCCTCATGCCCGGTGGGCACCGTCGGCGAGGCCCTTTACGAAGGCGAGGATCTCGGGGACCGGGCGCTTCTCCTCGACCATCTTGACGATGGCGGTACCGACGACCGAGCCGTCGGCGACCTTGGCGATGGCCTCGGATGTCTCGGGCGTGCGGATGCCGAAGCCGACGATCACCGGCAGGTCGGTCTGCGCCTTGATCCGCGCCACCTCGGGCGCGACGTCCGCCGCCTGCGCGGCCGCGGCGCCGGTGATGCCGGTGATCGAGACGTAGTAGACGAACCCGCTGGTGTTCTGGAGCACCTTGGGAAGGCGCTTGTCGTCGGTCGTCGGCGTGGCGAGGCGGATGAAATTCAGCCCGGCCTTCTGGGCGGGGATGCAGAGTTCCTCGTCCTCCTCCGGCGGCAGGTCGACGACGATCAGCCCGTCGACGCCTGCGTCTTTGGCGTCGGCGAGGAACCGGTCGACGCCGCGCGAATAGATCGGGTTGTAATAGCCCATCATGACGATCGGGGTCTCGGCATCGCCCTCGCGGAAGGCGCGCACCATGTCGAGCGTCTTCTGAAGGGTCTGGCCGCCCTCGAGCGCGCGCTGGCCGGCCAGCTGGATCGTCGGGCCGTCCGCCATCGGGTCGGTGAAGGGCATGCCGAGCTCGATCACGTCCGCCCCGGCCTCGGGCAGGCCCTTCATGAGGGCTAGCGAGGTCTCGACGTCCGGATCGCCTGCCATCATGTAGGCCACGAAGGCCTTGCGCCCGTCGGCCTTGAGGCTGGCAAAGCGGCGGTCGATGCGCGTTTCGGTCGTCATGTCGATCCTTCCCCTCGTTGCCGGACGCTCTGCCGCAAAGCCCGCAGGAAATCAATGCTTGCCGCAGTTCGGCCCGGCGGGGGATAAGCGCGGGACACCAGCCGAAGCCGATTTCAGAGCAGGACGATTGCAGCCGCTTTCCCCCGTCAGACGTGCCTTCCTCGTGGCCGGGTGCCTTGTCATGGCCGGTGCAGCGCTGACGGCAAGCCATTGGCCGGTCGACAGCCTGGCCATTGCGGGACGGGCCGCGCTTGCCGGGCTGGCCGTCACTCTGGTGGCTGGTGGGCGCGGCTTCTGGACCCGCCCCGCCCTTGCGCTCGGCGCCGTGGCGCTGGCGGCACTGGCCCTTTCTCCGGCGACCTTCGTGGTCCGGGCCTTCGGTCGGATCGACCTGACGCCGATGCTGTTTCACCTGCGCTACGGGTTCGATTGGCGCATGGTGCAGGGGCTGACGTCCGAGCTGATGGCGGCGGCGCTGGTGCCGGTCCTTCTGGTCCTTGCCGCGCACGGCCTGTCACGGGCGCTGCCCCTGCGCAGTGCCGGGCTTCTGGCCCTTGCGGCGGGCCTTCTGCTGGTCAACCCTTTGATCCGTTTCGTGCCGGTCTGGGCCGCGAGCGCGGCATCGAGCGACCTTGGCGACTGGCTCGCCCGTCCGGTCCTGACGGACGGCGCACCGGACGACCCCGACCTCGTGGTGATCTACCTCGAGGGCGCCGACCGGCAGTTTGCCGATACTGCCATCTGGGGCGCGGCCTATGCGCCGCTTGCCCGGCTGGCCGGCGAGGGGCTGTCGCTCACCGCGGTCGGACAGATCGAGGGCACCGACTGGAGCGTCGCCGGAATGGTCGCCTCGCAATGCGGCGTTCCGGCTCTGGCGCGGGGATTCCTGTGGCGGGCGAACCTTCAGGAGGTCGACCGTTTCATGCCGGCGATGACCTGCCTCGGCGACGTTCTGGCGCATCGCGGCTACCGGTCGGCCTTCGTCGTCGGCGCGGACATGTCGTTCGGCGCGCTCGACACGTTCTACCTGTCGCACGGGATCGCCGACCTGACCGGCCTTGACCGGATCGAGCGCGACCGCCCGGAAGAGGCGCGCGCGGCGCGGATCATCTGGCTGGTCGACGACGAGCTGACGCTCGACGTCGCGCACGGGAAGGCGGTCGCGATGTGGCAGGGGGACAGGCCGGCCGCGCTGATCGTCGAGACCGCGGGGCCGCACGGGCGGGACAGCACCCTGACGCGGACCTGCAGCGGCACCGGCCGGGCCGAGCGCGGCCCTGTCGGACAGGCCGTGCGGTGCCTGGCCGATCACGTCGAGGCGACGGTCGCCGCCCTGAGGGCCGACCATGCGCGGATGCGTCCCGGTCGGCGGCTGGCCTTCGTCATCCTGTCGGACCACCTGAACCACCAGCCGGACACGCCGTTGCCCGCCGAGGGCCTGCGCAAGGTCAACACGGCAATCCTGATCGGCGGCGCGCGCGGTGAGATCGACCGGCAAGCGGCAATGATCGACATCTTTCCGACGCTTCTCGACTGGCTCGGTTGGGCCGAGCCGCCGGTCGCGGCGGGGCTGGGCCGGTCACTTCTTTCGCCAGGCCCGACGCTGGTCGAGGACCGCGGCATCGCGGCGCTCGATCTGCAGCTGACCCGCGATGTCGATGTCGCGACGCGGGTCTGGGCCGAGCCTTGAAGCCCTGAGGCTTGCGCCCCCGCCCGGCCCGCCCTAGAAGCGGCGCGGCCAATCGAGGAGGCGGAAGATGGGGTTCAAGACCGGGATCGTCGGGCTGCCGAACGTGGGAAAGTCCACGCTCTTCAACGCACTGACGCGGACCGCGGCGGCGCAGGCGGCGAACTTTCCCTTCTGCACCATCGAGCCGAACGTGGGCGAGGTCGCTGTTCCCGACCCGCGCCTCGACAAGCTGGCCGAGATCGCCAGCTCGAAGCAGATCATCCCCACCCGCATCACCTTCGTCGACATCGCCGGGCTGGTGAAGGGCGCGTCGAAAGGTGAGGGGCTCGGCAACCAGTTCCTCGCCAATATCCGCGAATGCGACGCCATCGCGCATGTGCTGCGCTGCTTCGAGGATGGCGACATCACCCATGTCGAGGGACGGATCGACCCCATCGCCGACGCCGAGACGATCGAGACCGAACTGATGATCGCCGACCTCGAGTCGGTCGAGAAGCGGCTCGCCAACCTCGCGCGCAAGATCAAGGGTGGCGACAAGGAGGCGGTGGCGCAGGAACGGCTTTTGAAGGAGGCCGCGGCGGCGCTGGAGGCCGGCCGGCCCGCGCGCACGGTCACGGTGTCGGAGGATGACCACAAGGCGTGGATGGGCCTGCAGCTTCTGACCCAGAAGCCGGTCCTATATGTCTGCAACGTCGCCGAGGACGAGGCGGCGACCGGCAACGCTCTGACCGAGAAGGTCGCTGCGAAAGCCGCTGCCGAGGGTGCGCGCACGGTCGTCATCTCGGCCCGGATCGAGGAGGAGATCAGCCAGCTCGACGCTGCCGAGGCGAAGGAGTTCCTCGAATCCCTCGGCCTGCACGAGGCGGGCCTCGACCGGCTGATCCGCGAGGGCTACGCGCTTCTGGGCTTGCAGACCTACTTCACGGTCGGACCCAAGGAAGCGCGCGCCTGGACCATCGGCAAGGGCACGCTCGCGCCGCAGGCGGCAGGTGTCATCCACGGCGATTTCGAGCGCGGCTTCATTCGCGCCGAGACCATCGCATACGACGACTACGTTGCGCTGGGCGGCGAGGCGGGCGCCAAGGAGGCCGGCAAGCTGCGGGTCGAGGGCAAGACCTACGAGGTCAAGGACGGCGACGTCCTGCATTTCCTCTTCAACGCGTGACACCGGTCCGTTGAAACAGTCCGGCCCGGGGCGGCGAAGCCCCGGGCCGTTCATATCCAGACGAAGGCCCTCGTAGCTCGTCCGGATACGAATGAGATCGCGAGCCAGCCCTTCTCCTCCCTGGATCAAGGGTCGGCTCAAGCGCTTCGGGGCAACGTGGCAGGGTCCGGGGCGACCGCGTCAATCCACGCATACTGGCGATGCAGCGAAGATCGTGGCCGGAACCCGCCGGCACTCGTTACCACAGGCCGGCAGAGGACCCCGGGCCGGCGCGGAAGGCAAACAAGTTCGGCTAATGCGCCTTTAGACCGGGCCCGTGGTTCAGGCGCCAAGGGTGGCGAGGTTCGCGGCGAACGTGTCGCTGGCCATCAGCGCGCGGCAGCGGGCGAAGCGGGTGTCGGCATAGGCGCGGAAATCGTCGGCCGGGTTGCCGTTCGCCAGCTGGATAAGTCCCCAGAGCGTCCAGAGCAGGTCGCACATCGCCTTGTACATGACCATGCGCGCGCGGTCCTTCGGGTCCGGCTCTCCCCCGAAGTAGGCGGCGAGCATCTCGTCGTCCTGATCGGTGTCGAAACCCGCCTCGACCGAGAGGTCGCCGAGGTCCCACATCGGATCGTTCATCCCGGAATATTCCCAGTCGACGACCCACATCCTGTCACCGGTGTCGAGGAAGTTCTCGCACAAGGGATCGCAGTGGCAGGGGGCGAGCGCGACCTCGTTCGCCGCCAGGGCCGCGCGGACGGCGCCCGCCTCCTCGACGACGGCATGGTAACCGTCGGGCAGGGTGACGTCCTTGCCCGCAAGAAGGCCGAGATAGCTGTCGATCATGGCGAAGAGTTCGAACCGTGCCGGGAAGCTCTCGCCCGAGCGGTGAAGCTGGCGCAGGGCCTTGCCGGCGCGGGCGGGGGCGCCGGAGCGCGCTGCGAAGGCGCCTGGCGTCATCGTCACAGCGCCCTCGATGAAGCGGGTGACCATCAGGCCCGTCGCTGTGTCGAAGTGCAGGACTTCGGGGCTGACCCTGGCGCGTGCGGCGGCGCGGGCCGCGGCGGCCTCGTCGGCGCGGTTGATATATTCCTCGGTCCCCTCGCCGGGCACCCGGACGATCAGGTCTCCCAACCGGTAGACCCGGTTGGTCAGTCCGCCAAGCCGCTCGGGCCTGCCGTTCGCGTCGATCCCCGGCACCCCGGCCAGAAGCGCGGTCAAGTCGTCCTGCATCCCGTCCCCCATTGATCTCGCGCTCTCCCCTGCCGCAAGCTAGCCCGCGGCGGGAAAGGGAGTCCATCATGGCGGAACACCGGGGAAACCTGGGCGCGGTCTACGCCGCGAAGGGCGCCGGTGAGGTCGCGGCGCTCTATGACGACTGGGCCGCGACCTATGACGCCGAGATGGCCAAGGCGGGCTACCGGCACCCGTCGGTCGGGCTGGCGCTTCTGGCCCGCCACGCGCCGCGCGGTACCGGTCCGGTGCTGGACGCGGGATGCGGCACGGGGCTTCTGGGCGACTGGCTCGGCATTCTCGGCTTCGCGCCGGTCGAGGGGCTGGACCTTTCGGCCGGGATGCTGGAGGTGGCGCGCGGCAAGGGCAGCTACGCGGCGCTTCATCAGCTGGCGCTGGGCGGCGCCCTGCCCTTCGCGGACGGTACCTTCGCGGCGGTGATCTCGACCGGTGTCTTCACCACCGGCCATGTCGGCGCCGAGGCGCTGCCCGAACTGGCGCGGGTCACCAGGGTTGGCGGGCCGCTCGTCCTGACGGTGAAGACGGTGCTCTGGACCGGCGGCTTCGCCGAGGCGCTGGCATCGATGCCGGAGCTGGAGCTGGTCGAGGAGACCGCGCCTTACGTTTCGATGCCGGGCGAGGAGGGCACCGTGCCGTCACTCGCCATCGCCCTCCGCCGCCGCTAGGGTCACCGCGACGCCGTCGGACGCCATCGCCTGCGCCACGTCGGCGGGCGGCGCGGCGTCGGTCACCACCTCGTCGATACCGTCGAACCCGCCGACCCGGATGAAGCCGCGCCGGCCGAACTTGCTGGCGTCCGTCACCACCACCCGCCGCTCGCCGCAATTTAGGACGGCACGGGCGAACTCGGCTTCCTGCAGGTCGAAGTCCATCACGCCGCTCGCGTCGATCGCCCCCGCCGAGATGATCGCGTGCTCGACCGCGAAGCTGCGGATGAAGGCGAGCGACGAGGCGCCGAGCGAGGCGCCGGAATCGCCCCGAAGCTCGCCCCCCGCCATGAAGACACGGTTTCCGTTCACCGTGGCGAGCGTGCGGGCGATGTCGGACGAGTTCGTCACTACCGTCAGCCGCCGGTGGCCCAGAAGCTCGCGGGCGAGAAAGCTGGTCGTGGTCCCGGTGTCGAGCATCAGCGATCCGCCGTCGGCTATGCGCGCCGCCATCGCCCGCGCGATGCGCCGCTTGGC
>JBNLCA010000270.1:0-2262 GCA_050303575.1 Paracoccaceae bacterium | reverse complement strand
GCGACGCGCGGCTCGGCGCCGTCGAGAATGTCATTTACGCCGCCCCGGCACAGTCGCTCAAGGCGGCGGCCGAGATGGCCGAGGCGGCGGGGTGCGAGGTCCGGATTCTCGGTGACGCGCTGGAAGGCGAGGCGCGCGAGGTGGCGGCGGCGCAGGCGGCCGAGGCCATTCGTCTGAAGGCCGGACGCCCGGCAGGGGCGCCGCCTCTTGTCCTCTTGTCTGGCGGCGAGCTGACGGTGACGCGGCGCGGCGACGGGGTGGGCGGGCCGAACGCCGAGTTCTGCCTGGCGCTGGCCATTGCTCTTGACGGCACGGCAGGGATCCATGCCATCGCCTGCGACACCGACGGCGTCGATGGCGCGGCCGAGGTTGCGGGCGCGCTTGTCTCTCCGGCAACGCTTGCGAAGGCATCCGCTGCGGGGTTGGACCCGGCGCTGTCGCTTGCCCGGAACGACGCGCACGGCTTCTTCGGTGCGCTGGGCGATCAGGTCGTGACCGGCCCGACGCTGACCAACGTGAACGATTTTCGGGCAGTTCTGATTCTTTGACGACGGATCGGCGCGCCGCCTGCGTACCTGTCTCATTCGGCGTCTTGACCGCGGAAGACGTCATCGAAATGATCCGCGCGGGGTAAGACTGGGGGTTTGACAATGGAGGGCGCGGATCGCCGAGCCCTTCTGGAGGTTGACATGATTTTTTCTTTGGCCAGTGAAGATGTTGTTTTTGAAGAGTTTGACGGTGATCTCGTGGTGCTGGACCTGGCGACCGGCCGGTACTTCGGCTTCAACGATGCGGCGACGGCGCTCTGGAGGGCGCTGGTCGATGGGGCCTCGGTGGAGGACCTGGTCGCCGCGGCTCCGTCCGTGGACGGAATCGGCGCCTTCGTGACAAGGCTGGTCGAGGCGGGTCTTCTGACCGCGTCCGAGGTGCCCTCCGCGTCTGCGGACCTGTCGGCACTGGGCGCGTTGGCGGGTGCGCCGACGGTCGAGGTCTATGACGATCTTTCCGACCTGATCCTCGCCGATCCGATTCACGATGTGGATGCCGAGGCCGGCTGGCCCAAGGCAATGACGGCCACGGGATGAGCGAAGCGCTCGCCCTCGAGGCGGCGCGGGCAACAAGGGTCGAGCCGGGGCAAGTGGCCACGGCGGCGAGGGACCTGATCGACCGTGCCGAAGCGGCGCTGGAGCTGGCGCCTGTCCGTGCCGTGCGCCGGCCGGGCGGCTTGGCCGTGCACCTGCACACGCACTTGCCCGGCTACGCCGAAGCAGCTGCGCGCGGGCTGGCCGATGTCACCGGCACCGACGCCGGATCGGAGATCCGTGTGCTGGTCGCGACGAGCGGCCATTTCCCCGGCCTTGTCACACCGCACTGGTGCGCGCGCTATTTCCAGACCCGCGATGTCGAGGCCGAACTGCGCGCGACGCCGTTCCGCTGCAACTACTTCCCCGACCTCGGCTTCTGGCAGCTTTACGACCGCGAACGGCGACTGGGCCTGCAAGTGATGGCACGCGACGATGGCTACCCGCCGTGGGACCTGAGTTCCCCCTTGCGCAACTTCATCCACTGGGCGCTGGCGCGCGGCGGGCGCGGACTGGTCCATGCCGGCACGCTCGCGGTGGACGGGGTTGGCGTGATGCTCGCCGGTGCGGGCGGTTCGGGCAAATCCGGTACGGTACTTTCGGGAGTTGCCGCCGGGCTTGAGACGGTCGGCGACGACTACGTGCTGGCCGAGATCAACGCAGAGGCCGTCCGGGCCCGTCCGCTCTTCACCACGATGAAGCAGGACCCGGAGGGTCTGGCACGGTTGCGACTGGGGGCGCTGACCGCAGCGCGCGGGCTCAACTGGCAGGGCAAGGCCGAGTTCGCCGTTGACGACGTACGCCGCGGCGCACTGACCGATCAGGTCGAGATCCGCGCCATCCTGGTGCCCGAAGTGGCGCGCGCCCACCAAACGACCGTCGAGCCGGCGGGCGCCAAGGAGGCGTTCCTCGCCCTTGCGCCGTCGGGCGTCTCGCAGGTGCCGGGCGACCGCGAGAATACCTTCGCGCTGTGCGGGGCCTTGTCACGGCGCCTTCCGGCCTACCGGCTGAAGCTGGGCCTATGCCCGAACGAGGTCGCCGCCCGGGTCGCCGAGTTGATCGGAAAGCTCTGCCAATGAAGGTCGCCGTTCTCATCGCCAGCTACAACCGCGCCGCGTTCATCGGAGCGGCGCTGCGCTCGGTGCTGGCCCAGGAAGGGCCGTTCACCCTCGACGTGCTC
>JBNLCA010000269.1:0-3659 GCA_050303575.1 Paracoccaceae bacterium | reverse complement strand
TTTCGGCTCGTGAAGACCCCGACGGACCGAGTGTGACCGATTACCCCGGACCGACCAGTCTAAGGTTCCGCGTCAAACACCCATTCGGACGGGACGGGTCGAGGATGGCACTCACGACGCCCGCAAGGCGATCCGTGACGTCCCGTTCAGGACGACACCACCGGAACGGGTGCAATTCGCCTTCGTCGTTCGCTGCCCGACGACCAGCAGCCTCCGTCTGGCAATCTCTCTCCTCAAGTCGGGGCTTGTACCAAGAAGATTGGCCTCGGGCATAGGGTCAGTCTTGGTGCTTGGCGAAGTCAGAAGAGAGGGAAAAAAGGAACAACTTCAATGATTACTGGCGGAAGGGGTGGGATTCGAACCCACGGATGGTTGCCCATCGCCGGTTTTCAAGACCGGTGCAATCGACCACTCTGCCACCCTTCCGGACCCGGGCACCCGGGGTCGGACGGGCTTACCGGCCGCCCGGCGATTCGGGAAGCCTTGGCCAGAGCCGAAATTTGCCGAACCGGCCAGCGCGCCCTTTTCATGCGAGAAGACTAGGGATAGTATGCGCGGACGGGACAGACACGTCCTACAGTCGGGCAAAACCGCCGAAAACGGCGCAGCCCCGGGGCAGAAGTCGCCTCGGGCAGTAGTTGGGGGCAAGTATGGCAAGCAATCGGTTCGGGTACTGGCCCCTCGTCATGGGGACGGTTCTCCTCCTGTCGGGCTGCGTTGGCGGCGCCGGCGAGGACGATACCGGCGAGCCTCCGCCCGCCACCGCCGGAGCCCGCCCGAGCCGTGCCGACATCGAGGCGCCCTCGACCTTCCAGACCACCGAACGCGGCCTCTGGGACGGCCGGCCGTCGCTCGGCGGTGTCTGGATCGCGATGCCGGATGTCACCCTGCCCCAGCGCGTGCTGATCCGGAACACATCGAACGGCAAGTCCATCGTCGGCGCGCTGTTCCGGCGCGAGCGGGCCAATCCCGGCCCGCGGATCATGATTTCCTCGGATGCCGCCGACAAGCTCGGCATCCTGGCCGGCCAGCCGACCGAGCTCTATGTCGTGGCGCTGACCCGAGAGCAGCCCCAGGAAGAGGCGCCGCACGTCTCGGACGAGAGCACCGGCGCCGGGACCGAAGAAGCACCGGCCGATGCGTCGGCGGACGAGGTCGCCGCCGCGGCCGCCGCTGCCATCGCCGAGACGAACGGCGAGCCGCAGCCGACGCCCGAGACACGCTCGCCCTCGTCCTTCGGACGCCGCAACCAGCCCGCGCCCGCGGCGGAAACGCCGGCCGAAGGCGCCGATGGCGCCACCGACGCTGCCGCCGCAGCGACGGCCGCAGCGTCGGGCGAGGCCGCGACCGAACCGCAGCCGGTTCCGGAAACGCGCTCGCCCTCGTCCTTCGGCCGCCGGACGCCGCGTGAGCCCGCCGCCGAGACGAGTGCCGAGGCCGCCACCGCGGCCAGCGCCGCCCCGGGCGACGTGACGACCGCGCCGCTCGACGGAACCGCCGGTGCCGCGACGGCACCTGCGCCAGCCGCAGCCGCCCCGGCCCCCGCCACGGGCGAGCAGCGGACATATGTCCAGGCCGGGACCTTCACCACCGAGGCGAACGCCCAGTCCGCGGCCGATGCCTTCGTCGCCCAGGGGCTCGAAGCGACCACGCGTCGCCAGGCCGGGGCCAACGGCACCTTCTGGATCGTCCTCGTCGGACCGGCAAACACCCGCGCGGAGCGCAACCGGACCCTCGAAAAGGTCAAGGGCATGGGCTATCCTGACGCCTTCCTCGTCAGAGGCTGAGGCAAAGGAGCCGCCCGACCCATGCTGACCGACCGCATCCGCACCGCCGCGCTCGCGGCCGTGGCGATCATCGTCGCCGCGCCCGCCTTCGCCGCTTTCGAGACGCGAGCCACCGCGGCCTGGGTCTACGACCAGTCGACGAACACGGTGCTCCTGGCCAAGAACTCCGATGTGCCGATCCCTCCGGCCTCGATGTCCAAGCTGATGACGGTGAACCTGCTGTTCGAGGCGCTACGCGACGGTCGCGTCTCGCTCGACACCCGCTTCAACGTCTCGCAGAAGGCGATGGACATGGGCGGCTCGACCATGTTCCTGAACACCACGGACCACCCGACCGTCGAGGAACTGATCCAGGGCATCGTCGTCCAGTCCGGCAATGACGCCTGCGTCGTGGTGGCCGAGAATCTCGCCGGCACCGAGGAGGCCTTCGCCCGGCTGATGACCGAGCGAGCGCGGACGCTCGGCCTTACCCAGTCGACGTTCGCCAATTCGACCGGCTGGCCGAACCCGGCACACCGGATGAGCGTCCATGACCTCGGCCGCATCGCCGACCGGCTGATCCGCGAGTTTCCTGAATATTATCGCTATTTCGGCGAACGCGAGTTTCCCTTCGACGGCCGTGCGCCCGAAAACCACCGCAACCGGAACCCGATCCTTGGCCGGATCGAGGGCGCGGACGGTCTGAAGACCGGTCACACCGACGAGGCGGGATACGGACTCGTCGGCTCGGCCAAGCAGGGCGAACGCCGGATCATCTTCGTCATCGCCGGGCTTGGCAGCGAGGGCCAGCGCGCCGAGGAGGCCGAGCGCATCGCCAACTGGGCGTTCCGCCAGTTCGTCGAACGGACGGTGGCGCCGAAAGGCACGCGCGTCGCCGAGGCGCCGGTCTGGCTGGGCGAGGCGCCCGCCGTAGGGCTGGTCCCGGCCGAGGACGTGCGGCTGCTGCTGCCCGCTGTCGCAGGCGACGCCGTCCATGCCGAGGTCACCTATGACGGCCCGGTCGCAGCGCCGGTCACCGCTGGCCAGGAACTCGGCACGCTGGTGATCAGCATCGACGGCTTCGACGAGCCGCACCGCATCCCGCTCGTCGCCGAGAGCGACGTGGCCAAGGGCGGCTTCCTCACCCGCCTCAGGGGCGCTGCCGAGGCACTCGTGACGCAGTTTGCCGGCAACGCCGCGACGCTGCCCTGATGGCGGGTCGCGCGCCGATAGCGGGCGGGGCGTGATGCGGCGCTCCGGCCCTCTCGCGCCCGCTTCCTGCCGGGCGTACTGATGCCCGGTCCGGGCCTCTTCCTCACCTTCGAAGGGATCGACGGGTCGGGCAAGTCGACCCAGGCCCGCCGCCTCGCCGAGGCGCTGCAGGACGAGGGCCACGACGTTCTGCTGACCCGCGAGCCCGGCGGCTCGCCCGGCGCCGAGGACATCCGCCGCCTCCTGGTCGAGGGCGATCCCGGTCGCTGGTCGGGCGAGACCGAGATCTTGCTCTTCACCGCCGCCCGGCGCGACCACCTGGAAAAAACGATCCAGCCGGCCCTTGCCGCCGGCCGGGTCGTCATCTCCGACCGCTTCGCCGATTCCACCCGCGTCTATCAGGGCGCGGCGCGCGGCGACCTGCGCGCCATGGTCGACCGCCTTCATGCCGAGGTGATCGGCATCGAGCCCGACCTCACCTTCGTCCTCGACATGGACGCGGACACCGCGCTTGCCCGCGGTCTCGCCCGCCGATCGGGCGAGGACCGGTTCGAGGAGATCGGCGGCGACTTCCAGTCCCGCGTGCGCCACGGCTTCCACGCGCTCGCCGGCGAGTTTCCGGGCCGCTGTCTCCTGATCGATGCCGCCCGCACCGAGGCGGACATCGCAACCGACATCCTT
>JBNLCA010000268.1:0-4236 GCA_050303575.1 Paracoccaceae bacterium | reverse complement strand
GATGTCGGTGTTGATGAAGACCCGCCGGTCGATGTCCGGAAACTGGCCGCGCTTGCGGCGCCGGCGCTTCTCGGCGGCACAGGTCTGTACGTAAATGATGGCCGATACGCCCTTGTATTCGCGGAACTTCCTCTGGACCTCATCCAGGTCTTCCCGCTTGAAGCGCTGGATGCCCGGGGGGAAGTCGGACCAGTTCGGCTCTTCCTTTTCGTCATAGACGATGGCAACGGGCTTCACCCCCATCGCGGTGATCTCGCGCGCGATCTGGCCGGCCGAGAGGCCGCCCTCGTTCTTCTGGCCACCGGTCATGGCGACAGCGTCGTTGAAGAGGATCTTGTAGGTCATCGTCGTGCCGGCCGCCAAGGCGGCGCGGATAGCAAGGACGCCGGAGTGGTTGTAGGTGCCGTCGCCGAGATTCTGGAAGACATGGCCGGTCTTCGAGAACGGCGCCTCTCCGACCCAGTTCGCGCCCTCGCCGCCCATCTGAGTGAAGCCGATGGTCGAACGGTCCATCCATTGCGCCATGTAGTGGCAGCCGATGCCGGCATAGGCGCGGCTGCCCTCGGGGACCTTGGTCGAGGTGTTGTGCGGGCAGCCCGAGCAGAAGTAGGGCAGACGCGCCGCCATGTCCCGCGCGTTGTCGGCTTTGCGTGCTTCATCAAGGCGTTCCAGCCCGGCCTTGATACGATCCGTGCCGCACCCTTCCTCGACCAGGATCCCGCCCAGCTTCTCGGCGATCAGGATCGGGTCGAGCGCGAAGCGCGTCGGGAAAAGCTCCAGCCGCCGGCCGTTCTCGTAGTTGTCACCCTTGTGCCAGCCATAGACGCGGCGGCCGGCGCGGTCGTCGAAAAGGGCTTCCTTAACCTGCACCTCGATCAGCTTGCGCTTCTCCTCGACCACCACCACGAGATCGAGCCCCTCGGCCCATTCGTGGAACGAGTCCATGTCCAGCGGGAAGACCTGCCCGACCTTGTAGGTGGTGATGCCGAGCCTCTCGGCCTCGCCTTCATCGATACCGAGGAGCGAGAGCGCATGGACCAGGTCGAGCCAGTTCTTTCCGGCCGCGACGAAACCGATCTTCGCGCCCGGCTTACCCCAGACCCGCTTGTCGATTTTGTTCGCGCGCGCAAAGGCTTCGGCGGCGAAGCGCTTGTAGTCGATCATCCGCGCTTCCTGCGCGATGGGCGTATCGACCAGGCGGATGTTCAGCCCGCCCTGAGGCATCCTGAAGTCGGGTGTCACAAAGCTCAGCCGGTCCGGCCGGCCATCGACCACCGCCGTCGCCTCGATCGTGTCCTTCATCGTCTTGAGGCCAACCCAGACGCCGGCGAAACGGCTGAGCGCCCAGCCGTAAAGGCCATAATCCAGCACCTCCTGCACCCCGGCGGGTGAGACGACTGGCATGTAGGCATCGACCATCGCCCAGTCGGACTGGTGCAGCGTCGTTGAGCTTTCGCCGGTATGGTCGTCGCCCATAGCCATGAGGACACCGCCATTGGGCGAGGTGCCGGCCATGTTGGCGTGGCGCATAACGTCGCCCGAACGGTCCACCCCGGGACCCTTGCCGTACCAGAGGGCGAAAACCCCGTCGTACTTCCCCTCGCCGCGCAGTTCCGCCTGCTGCGATCCCCAGACCGCCGTCGCGGCCAGGTCCTCGTTGAGGCCCGCCTGGAAGGTGACATCCGCCGCCTGGAGCTCGGCCTTGGCCCGCGCCATCTGCAGATCGACCGCGCCGAGCGGCGAGCCGCGATAGCCCGTCACGTAGCCCGCCGTGTTCAGCCCCGCCGCCCGGTCCCGCGCCTTCTGCATCAGCATCAGCCGCACCAGGGCCTGGGTGCCGTTCAGAAGAACAGTGTCCTTGGAAAGGTCGAACCGGTCCTTGAGGGACACATCCTGAAGGGTCATCGCGCACCTCCCATGCGGGTCACCTTAGCACGGATTATAGGTCACAATTTCTGACCTACAAAGCCCTAAATCTGCCAGAGAGTTAGTTTGCAATTGCAGCAATCGTGAGGGTAGTGTCCGTGCGCGTTACCGCCCGACAAATTGGACAGAATTGCCGTGATGGACTGGGACAAGCTTCGAATCTTTCACTCGGTCGCCGCGGCCGGGTCGCTGACCCATGCCGGCGAGCAGCTGCACCTGTCGCAATCGGCGGTCTCCCGGCAGATCCGGGCGCTCGAGGAGATGCTGAACACTACCCTCTTCCACCGCCATGCAAGGGGACTGATTCTCACCGAACAGGGCGAGCTTCTGTTCGACGCGACCTCGGCGATGGCCAAGCGCCTCGACAGCGCCTCGGCCCGCATCCGCGACAGCGAGGAAGAGGTTTTCGGCGAGCTTCGGGTGACCACGACCACCGGCTTCGGCTCGCTCTGGCTGGCGCCGCGCCTGCCGGCGCTTTACGCCAAGTACCCGGAACTCAAGATAGACCTTATCCTGGATGAGCGGGTCCTCGACCTGCCGATGCGCGAGGCGGACGTCGCGATCCGGATGAAGGAGCCAAGCCAGGCCGACCTGATCCGGCGCCGCCTGATGGGCGTGCACATGCGGCTTTACGCGATCCCGAGCTACCTCGAAGAGCACGGAACGCCGCAACGGCCCGAGGACCTGTCGGCCCACCGGTTGATCTGCCAGAACGTCTCTTCAACCCAGGTGTCGGCGGGGGCCATCCTCGTCCGCGAGCTCTTGTCCCACGACATCCCGTCGACACTGACGGTCAACAACTACTTTGGCGTGTTGCAGGCCGTGCTGGCCGGATTGGGAATCGGGGTGCTGCCGGACTACGTGATCGAGGATTTCCCGGCCATCGTCCGCGTCCTTCCCGAGATCGAATCGGGCGAGATTCCAGTGTTTCTGGCCTATCCGGAAGAGCTGCGGCAGTCCAAACGGGTCTCGGCGTTCCGCGATTTCGTCAGCGAAGAGATCATCGCGCGTCGCCAAAGACAGCGGGAAATGAGCACAACCACCGGTTGACCGCCTGAATGTGAGGCTTGCGGGCAACGCATGGCTGCGTTGCTAATATTTTGCCTCTTTTGTTCTTGAATGAATTATCAACTGCTCATAATTGGAGCTTGAAGCTTGGACGGACATCGTTCGGACGGGCTTCTACCTCCCTGTTGGACTTTGGCCGAGCTTAGTCTCGGCCTTTTTTTCTGCCCGAACGGTTTCTCGCCGCGCGGCCAGGAACTCGCGCTCGGGGCGATTTCGGCTGAGCGCGATGGCCCGATCATAGGCGCCCGATGCTGCGTCGGCCTGGCCGCACCGGGCAAGGAACTCGGCCCGAGCGGCATGGTAGGGCTGGTAGCTGTCCAGATCGTCGGCAAGCGGCGCAATGGCGCTGAGCGCGGCCTCGGGCCCCGCCACCTCGGCAAGCGCGGCCGCACGGTTCAGCCAGACGACCGGCGTCGGCTCCATGCGCGCAAGCGCATCGTAGAGCAGCAGGATCTGCGGCCAGTCGGTCGATGCCGCATCCGCCGCCTGGCAATGCAGCGACGCGATCGCCGCCTTGAGCTGGAACGGACCCGGCAGGCGCAGGGCAAGGGCACGGTCAAGGACCTCGCCCCCCTCGGAAATCATCGCGCGGTCCCAAAGGGTCCGGTCTTGCCGGTCGAGCGGAACGAGCTCACCCCCGGCACCGGTGCGCGCCATGCGGCGGGCGTGCGACAGGAGGAGAAGCGCGAGGAGGCCCAGGCTTTCCGCCTCGCCGGGCCTCAGAGCGTCGAGCATCCGGGCAAGGTGGATCGCCTCGTCACAAAGTGCCAGCCGGAGAAGCGCGTCACCGTCGTTACCGGCCTGGTAGCCCTCGTTGAAGATCAGGTAGATGACCGTGAGGACCGAGGCCAGACGCTCGGCCCAGAGGTCCGGCCCCGGCACTTCGTAGGGGATGGCGGCATCACGGATCTTGGCCTTGGCGCGGCTGAGGCGCTGGCCCATCGCCGCCTCGGTGTCGAGGAAGGCCTTCGCGATCTCGCCCGTCGTCAGCCCGCCCAGCGTGCGGAGTGTCAGCGCGACGCGGGTCTTGGGCTCCAGCGCCGGGTGACAGCAAGTGAAGATCAGCCTGAGCCGCTCGTCGGCGATGTCCGGCGGTGGCTCGGCGCGGGCGTCCTCGTCAGCGCGGGCGAGGATCGCGAGGTCGGCGGTGCGGGCCGCGAACCGCCGGGTCCGCCGTATCCGGTCGATGGCCTTCCGCCGTGCGGCGGTCAGGAGCCAGCCGGCGGCGCTTGCGGGTGCGCC
>JBNLCA010000267.1:0-5434 GCA_050303575.1 Paracoccaceae bacterium | reverse complement strand
GGGTAAGGGGACGATGGTCGTCCTTGCCGATGCCGACCTCGACCTTGCCGCCCGTTCCGCGGCGCATGGCAGCTTCTTCAACCAGGGTCAGATCTGCATGTCGACCGAGCGGATCCTGGTCGACGACAGCGTCGCGGACGCGTTCGCCGCGCGGTTCCGGGGCGAGGCCGAGAAACTGCGCTTCGCGGCGTCCTCGATGCCTCTCGGGGCGCTCATCAGCCCGAACGCCGCGATCCGGATCCGCGCGATGGTGGACGACGCGCTCTCGAAAGGCGCCACGCTGGTCACGGGCGGCGAACTGGCGGGCGGCGGCATCCAGCCGACGATCATGGACCACGTCGCGCCCGGAATGCGGCTCTATTCCGAGGAGGCCTTCGGACCGATTGCGGGCATCGTCCGGGTTGCCGACCGGGACGAGGCGCTCGCCGTCGCGAACGATACCGATTTCGGCCTCGTTTGCGCGGTCCACAGTGCCGACGCCGACGTCGCCCGCGCCATGCTCGAGGAGATCGAGACCGGGATCGGCCACGTCAACGGCTCGACCGTCTACGACGACCCGGCGATGCCGTTCGGCGGCATGAAGGCTTCGGGCTACGGACGTTTCGGCGGTGTCGAGGCCATCCGGGAATTCACCGAGTGTCAGTGGATCGCGGTCCACGGCGCGACCGGGGAAGGGAACCCGGAATAGCTGCGGGTCAGGGAAGAACCAAAGTCCAAAAAGGGAGGAATATCGAATGGAGTGGAGAACGGTACTGAAGTCTGCGGCGGCGGCCCTTGCGGTCGGCCTCGCCGGCGCCGCGTCGGCGCAGGAGACTTTGAAGATCGGGGCCGTCGCGCCAAAGACCGGGCCGCTTGCCGGCGGATCGGCCGTGTCCTTCTGGCCGAACGTGCAGCTTTGGGCGCATGACGTGAACGCGGCCGGCGGCATCGATGTCGGCGGCACCAAGATGATGGTCGAGATCATCGAGTATGACGACCAGACCAACCCGGGCGAAACGATCAAGGCGGTGCAGCGGCTTGCGACCCAGGACGAGGCCGACTTCATTCTCGCGCCCTACAGCACCGGTCTGAACATCGCGGCCGCCCCGATCTTCGAGCGGTACGGCTACCCGATGATCACCCACACCGCGATCTCTGACCAGATCGAGGACCTGTCGAGCCAGTTTCCGAACATGTACTTCCTGCTCGGCGGGGCGACGGGCCTTTCCGGCGGAGTCGTCGAGATCCTGAGCGGGATGCGCGAGGCCGGCGAGATCGGTAACCGGGTGGCGATGGTCAACGTCGCCGACGCCTTCGGGATCGAGCTTGCCAATGTCGGCAAGCCGCAGCTCGAGGCGGCGGGCTTCGAGATCGTCTACGAGACCTCGTACCCGCTTGGCACGCAGGATCTGTCGCCGGTGATCAAGGGCGCCAAGGACGCCAACCCCGATGCGTTCGTCGCATGGTCCTATCCGCCGGACACGTTCGGGCTGACCGAACAGGCGATGATCGAGGGCCTGGCGCCGAAGGCGTTCTACACCGCCGTCGCGACCGCGTTCCCGGCCTATGCCGGCCGGTTCGGAGCCGCGGCCGAAGGCGTTCTGGGCGCGGGCGGCATCTATGCCGACGGCGATGCGTTCAAGGACTATGCGGCGCGCCATCTCGAAGTGACCGGACAGGCCCCGGACTTCTGGGCCTCGGCCCCGACTTACGCCTCGTTCCAGATCCTTCAGCAGGCGATCGAGGGCGCCGGCACGACCGACCGCGCGGCGGTGGCCGAGTATATCGCGAACAACAGCTTCGAGACGGTCATCGGTCACGTCGACTGGGACGAGAACAACGCGAGCGCCGAATACTGGACGGTCGGCCAGTGGCAGGGCGGCGTCTTCAAGGGCGTCGCGTCGACCGGCCGCGACGGCGCGGTCGCGGCCATGCCCAAGGCTGGCTGGGAGTGACCCGGCCCCGGACCTGGTCCGGGGCCGGACCTGACGGGACGGTGACATGGAGATTCTGATCACAGGCCTCATGCTTGGCGGTACCTACGCGCTGATCGCGATGGGGCTGAACCTGCAATACGGAATCGCCCGGATCATGAACCTCGCCAACGGCGAGTTCCTGGTCGCCGGCGGCTTTGCCGCATTCTGGTTCTACACGGCGGGCAAGGTCAGCCCGCTTCTCACCATCTTCCTCGTGGCGCCGGCAGCGTTCCTGCTCAACTGGCTGATCTATGTCGTCGTCCTCAGGCCGCTCGTCCGTCGCGCGAAATCGCGGGGGCAACTCGAGGTCGACGCGATCCTCACGACGTTCGGTCTGGCCTTCGTTTCCGTCGGCGTGATGCTGGCTTTGTTCGGCGGGGACTATTTCAGCTATTCCTACCTTGCGCGGCCGGTCCAGATCCTCGGCGACACCTATGCGCTCAACCGGCTGACGGCGGCGGTCGCGGCGGTTCTGATCTGTGGTGGCGTCTGGCTTTGGCTCAACCGGACGCGGGCGGGGATGGCAATCCGCGCCATCGCCGTGGCGCCCGAGAGCGCGCGGCTGGTCGGGATCGATGTGCCAAAGCTTGCCGCGCTGGCCTTCGCGCTCGGCGGCACGGTGACGGCCGTCGGCGGCGCGCTCATCTCGACGTTCCTGACGCTCGACGCATCGACCGGGGTGATGTTCACGCTGAAGGCGCTGATCATCGTCATCATGGGCGGTGTCGGCGACGTGCGCGGCACGATCGTCGCGGCGCTTCTCCTCGGCCTGCTCGAAACCTTCGTGGCGACGGTGATCGACCCGGGCCTGACCCTTGCGGCTGCCTATCTCCTCTTCGTCCTGATCCTTTTCTTCCGGCCGCAGGGCCTTTTCGGGCGGAGGTCGGCATGAGCGGGCGGGACTGGCAGAATGCCCTGATCTCGGCGGCGCTCCTTGTTGCCGCCGCGCTCTTGCCCCTGATGGGCGACGCCTACCTTCTGACCCTCGGTGTCACGATCGCGATGTACACCGTGCTCGCCACGAGCTGGGCACTCTTCTCGGGGCCGACGCACTATATCTCGCTCGCGACGGCGGCGTTCTTCGGGCTTGGCACCTATACGACGGCCCTCGGTATCGAGAACGGACTGGACTACTGGATGACGCTGCCGATTGCCGCCGTCCTCGGGGCGGCCGTCGCGGGGCTCGTCGGTCTCGCCACTTTGAAATTCTCGGGCGTCTATTTCGTCATCTTCACACTCGGTCTCGCCGAACTGATCCGCCAGCTGGTGACCTGGGTGCAGAATGTCTCGGGCCAGAAGGGCCTTTACGTCCTGACCGACCTCACCGAGGCGCACATCTACTGGCAGCTCGTTGGTCTTGCCGCGTTGGTCTACCTGGCGGGCTGGGCGATCGGGCGGTCGCGCCTTGGCTTCGCGCTGCGGATCATCGGCGACGACGAGGAGGTCGCGCGCCACTCGGGGATCAACACGGCGCGCGCCAAGGTGCTTCTCTTCATGGTGTCGGGCGCCGTCGCCTCGGTGGTCGGCGGCATTCTTGCGCCGCGCTACATCTACATCGAGCCCTCGCTTGCCTTCACGCCGATGCTGTCCTTCCTGGTCGTCATCATGGCGCTGATGGGCGGTGTCGGACGGCTCTGGGGTCCGATCGTTGGCGTGATCCCCTTCACGCTCCTGTGGGAGGCGATCTCGGCAAGCTTCCCGAACCAGACGACGCTGCTTCTGGGTGTCAGCTTCCTGATCATCGTCTTCCTTCTGCCCAGAGGATTCGCCGGACTGGCCGAGGACGTGCGGCGGCGCATGTCGAACCGCGAGGCCCTGGCATGAGAGCAGACGCGCCGGTCCTTTCGCTTCGTGGGGCGACCAAGCGCTTCGGCGGCCTCGTCGCCGTGAACGACATCGATTTCGACGTGAACGAGCACGAGGTGATGGGGCTGATCGGACCGAACGGGTCGGGCAAATCCACGACGCTGAACCTTGTCTCGGGAGCGCTGAAGCCGACATCGGGCGTGATCTCGTTGCGCGGGACGCCAATCACCGGGCTGCCGCCGCAGGATATCGCGAGCAGGGGCGTCGCACGCACCTTCCAGCTCGTGCGCCTGCTGCCATCAATGACGGTTCTCGACAACGTGCGCGCGGGCGCGGTCTTCGGCCATCGCCGCCGCTGGGGCGCCGAGGCCGAGGCCCATGCAATGCGGGTCCTCGAGCTTGTCGGGCTGGGACGGCGGGCGCGCGCGCATGTGGGCGAGCTGACCTACATCGACACAAAGCGCGTCGAACTCGCGCGCGTGCTGGCGTCGGACCCGACGATCCTGCTTCTCGACGAATGGCTGGCGGGGCTGAACCCGACCGAACTGGAAGAGGGGATCGCGCTCATCCGTCGGCTACGCGACGACGGGCGCACGATCGTCCTGGTCGAGCATGTGATGGACGCGATCCGCTCGCTCTGCGACCGCTGCGTCGTGATGTCCTCGGGCACCAAGATCGCCGAGGGAACGCCGGCGGAGGTCCTTTCCGATCCCGACGTCGTCCGCGCCTATTTGGGGGACGACGATGCTTGAGGTCCGGGGGCTTTCCGTTAGCTATGGCCAGCATCGCGCGCTCGAGGGCGCCGCGCTGCGCGTGGCCCCCGGCGAGATCGTCGTTATCCTCGGCGCGAATGGCGCCGGCAAGTCGACGCTTCTCAAAGCCGTCGCCGGGATCTGCGAGGGGCGGGTCGCCGGATCCGTCACGCTTGACGGCGAGGAACTGGTTGGCCGCAAGCCCGACCGGATCGTCGAGGCCGGCCTCGCGCTCGTGCCCGAGGGCAGGGGCATCTTCGGCGACCTGACGGTTCAGGAAAATCTGACGCTCGGCGCCTACAGCCAACGGGCGCGCGACGAGGAGGCAGGCAACCTCGAACAGGTCTTCGCGCTTTTCCCCAAGCTCGCGGAACGGCGGCGTCAGGTCGCGCGAACCATGTCCGGCGGCGAGCAGCAGATGGTCGCCATCGGCCGCGCGATGATGTCGAACCCACAGATTCTTGCCCTCGACGAACCCTCGCTCGGCCTCTCGCCGCTTCTGTGCAAGGAACTCTTCAAGAGCCTGTTGGTGGTGCGCAAGGCCGGCCTGGGCGTTCTTCTGGTCGAGCAGAACGCGAAGCAGAGTCTGCGCATCGCGGATCGGGGCTATCTTCTTGAGAACGGAGCGATCGTGCACGAGGAATCTGCTGAAGCCCTGTCCCGGGACCCCTCTGTCCAGAAAGCATATCTTGGCGGCGGTGGCGGCCGTGCTTCGCCCCATACCGCCGCACCAGTCGAAATGAAGCGTCCGGCCGCCGCGCCCCGACCCGCGGGCGGCCCGTCGCCACGCGACATCGCGGCGTCAGCGCTCAAGGGCGTCTCGCCTTCAACACGGCCGCACGCCCCTTCGGCGCCCGTACCGGCAGCGCCTCCTCCGGCCACGCCACGTTTCTAGGCCCCTGCGCCGCAGCGGCCGATTGC
>JBNLCA010000266.1:0-4034 GCA_050303575.1 Paracoccaceae bacterium | reverse complement strand
GGAGAGTTGATCAGCAGCGTCTGCGCCCCCTCGGCCCGCCCGAGGATGTCCGCCTCGGAAGGTGCGAAGTCCTCCTCGGACCGGGTCGGGACCGGCACATCGACGGCGCCGGTTGCGCGTATGGTGCCTGGGTAGGTGGCGTAATAGGGATCGCAGTAGAGCGCCCGGTCGCCCGCATCGAGAAGCACCATGTGCGCCGCGAAGAGTGCCGACTGCCCGCCCGGCGTGACGACGACGTTGCGCCAGCTCGTCGACGTGCCGCTCACCCGCTCGGCCCGCGCCGCGATCGCCTTGCGCAGCTCGGGATGGCCGGGGCCGAAACTGTAGCCGGTGTTGCCGGCCGAGGCGCTGGCGTACATCGCTTTCAGGATTGCCGGATCGGTGCGCACGTCATGCTCGCCGATGGTCAGGTTCAGGACCCGCTCGCCGGCCGCGATCAGATCGCGTGTGCGGTAGTAGATCTCCCACCCATCCGAGCCTCCGCCGGTGATATGCCCGACCCGTTTCGCCAGCCGCATGATGCCCTCCGTTGCGGCCCGACGTGGCCACGGGGACGGAGGATTGTCAAACCGTCAGACCAGCCCCGCAGGAGCGTGCTTGAGAAGGACCGGCACCACCAGTTCCTCCTCGTCGACGAGATGGCGGTCAAGGAAGCGCTCGAAGCGGCGCATCTCCTCGCGGAAGGCCCCGGCCGGATCGCGCAGGTCGGCCTCGCCCACGCCCCGAAGCACCGCGTTCGCCCGCTCGGCAAAGGTACCCAGATGGATGTCGAGCGCCTGGTGATCGCGGTCGAGCAGCTCGAACCCCGAGGCGAGGCGCGGCTCGGCGCGCGCCAGCATCGGGAAGTAATGCGCATCCTCGATATGGTGATGGCCGTGCAGCTCGTTCACCAGCATCGAGCCGTAGTTTCCAAGGCGCGGCGCCCAGTCTTCGGTTCCAAACTTGCCGTCGAGGAACGCCTCGGCATCACTCGCCAGCAGCCCGGTGAGCTTGCGGAACATCATGTGCCGGTCGAGCCAGAAGCGCACCATGCCCTCGAAATGCGGGTTCTCCTCCCAGCCCGCGCGGGGGAAGTCGCCCAGAAGGACGCGGAGCGCGTCGGGAAGGCCCGCGCGGAGGTCGAGATGATCGGGATCCTGTGTCATGCCCCCCACCTAGGGCGCACCGCCGCTGCTGCCAACAAGGCACCCCGAGGTAACCACCTTCAGGAGTGCGGGCGGCGCAAGACGGCAAGGACGCGCAGGCCAAGGAGCAAGGCGACGGCACCCGCGGCCAGCATCCCGCTGGCGTTTCCCAGAAGGTCCGCAAGGTCGCTCACCCGGTCGGCGAAGACGTAGCCGAGACCGGTATAGACTGCGACCCAGGTCGCCTCACCGGCCAGGTCGGCGAGCGTGAAGCGCCATTGCGCAAGACCCGCCGCGCCGCCGGCCAGGTTCACGTAGGGACCGAGCGGCGAGAGGAGCCAGCGGGTGAAGTAGACGGCGACGAGGCCGCGCGCGCGGACGTAGGCCGCCGCGCGCTCGACCGCGGCGGCGCGTTTCGGCGAACGACGCGCCCAGCCAAGGATCGGGCCGCCGCCGATCCGGCCGGCGAGAAAGCCGACGTGATCGCCGAGGACGGCGCCGGCGAATGCTGCCCCGGCGACCTGCCAGAGCGTGAAGTCGCCAGAGGCGGCGAAGGCGCCGCCGGTCAGCATGACCAGCGACGCCGGGACCGGCAGCGCAAGACACGACAGGAACGTGACCGCGGCCACGAGCCAGAGGCCCCAGACCGGGACCAGCTCCAGCAGCGCTTCGCTCACGGTTGCGCCCGCGCGGCCCGGATCGCCGCCATCACTTCGGCCTCGATCTCGGCAAGCGGAACGCCGCGTGCTGCGGCGATCTCGGCCAGCGTCTGCCGGGGCGAGCCTGGTTCCAGCCCCAGCGCGTCGCCCACCACGCGGCGGTCGACTTGCCAGGAATGCGCCACGAAGCCCGGCGTCATCCAGCCCTCGATCGCCATCTCCTGCCGCGCCGGATCATTCCAGTAGACCCAGAAGGCGACCGTCCGGGCCGCGAAGACCAGCGTCAGCGCCAGCGCCAGCCCGAAGGCCAGCGTCAGCAGCCGATGCTCCGTCCAAAGTCTTCTCAGCGCGCCCATGCCGTCCCCTCAGCCCAGAACCTTCATCCCGCGCGTCAGCCCCTCCACCGTCATCGGTACCATGCGGCCTTCGAGGATCTTCGAGATCATGGCAATGGAATGGGTGTAACCCCAGACACGTTCGGGCACCGGGTTGATCCACAGGTGCGACGGCCACTGCGCGCCCGCCCGGCGCAGCCAGACCTCGCCGGGTTCGGCATTCCAGTGCTCGTTCGCGCCGCCGGGGTGGGTGATCTCGTAGGGGCTCATCGAGGCGTCACCGACGAAGATCGCCTTCCAGCTCGGCCCGTAGGTCCGCAGGATCTCGTCGGTCGGGGTCTGCGCGTCCCAGCGCCGGCGGTTGTCACGCCAGACGCCCTCGTAAAGGCAGTTGTGGAAGTAGAAATGTTCCAGGTGCCGGAACTCGCTCCGGGCCGCCGAGAAGAGCTCCTCGACGGCGCGGACATGGGCGTCCATCGAGCCGCCGACATCGAGAAAGAGAAGCACCTTGACGGCATTCCGTCGCTCGGGCCGGGTCTGGACGTCGAGCCAGCCATGCTCGGCCGTGGCGCGGATCGTGCCGGGCAGGTCGAGCTCGTCCGGCGCGCCCTCGCGCGCCCAGCGGCGGAGCCGTCGCAGCGCAACCTTGATCGAGCGCGTCCCAAGCTCGACCCCGTCGTCGAAATCGCGGAACTCGCGCCGGTCCCAGACCTTGACCGCGCGCTGGTGTCGGCTTTCCTTCTGGCCGATCCGCACGCCCTCGGGGTTGTAGCCATAGGCACCGAAGGGCGAGGTGCCGGCGGTGCCGATCCATTTCGAGCCGCCCTGGTGCCGGCCCTTCTGTTCCTCCAGACGCTGCTTCAGCGTCTCCATCAGCTTGTCGAAGCCGCCAAGCGCCTCGATCTCGGCCATCTCCTCGGGGCTCAGGTGCTTTTCGGCGAGCTTCCTCAGCCAGTCCTCGGGCAGGTCCAGCGCCGCGAGCACCTCCTCGACCGAGATCGCCTCGAGCCCGGCGAAGGCCTGCGCAAAGGCGCGGTCGAACCGATCGATGTGCCGCTCGTCCTTGACCATCACGGTGCGGGCGAGGTGATAGAACCCCTCGGCGTCGTAAAGGACGAGGTTCGCCCGCATCGCCTCGAGGAACGTCAGGAATTCGCGGAGCGAGACGGGAACGCCTGCGGCCCGCAGGCTCTGGAAGAAGGGCAGGAACATCGCCGCGCGCCTTTGGCTGCGTCAGGTCATCCGGACGATGAAGACGCTAACGAAGAGGCCGAGAAGCGCAAGGGCGATGCCGAAGCCGACGGCATATTGGGCGATATCCATCGCGTTTCCGTTGCGGCGCCAGGCGATGATGGCGCCCCAAATCGCGCCGAGGATGAGGCCGATCAGCGCCCCGGTCATTGCGAGCGCACCGCGATCCGGGGCCGCAGCGCCGCGATCTCGGCGACGCGCGATCGTACCTCGGCCTCCGAGCCGAAGCCGTAGCGCGCCCAGCCGAGCGCGTCGAGCCGCACCGCCTGCGCCGCGTCGCGCCGGCCAAGCGCGTCGAGCGACTCGGCCTTGATGAGAAGCAGCGTTGCCAGAAGCGCCGCGTTTTCGGAGCGCTGTGCGATCGGCGCGTGGCGGTCGACCAGCGAAATCGCCGCCTCGGGCCGCCCGGACGAGAGCGCGTAGGCGGCCAGCTGCATCGCCACGTGCGCTTCCTGCACCTGCGCGCCGGCCTGGCCGTAGAGCGTGGCCGCGTGGACATGCGAGGCGACCGACAGGTCGCTGTCTCGCGGCAGCGCCACGCGGCCAAGCGTAAAGTGTGAAAAGGCGAGGCGGACGTCGCTCCAGCCCGATTCCTGCGCGATAGCAAGCGCCCTCAGCGCCGCCGTCTGCCGCTGCGAGGCGGGCGTGCGGGGCCCGAGCGCGGT
>JBNLCA010000265.1:0-2054 GCA_050303575.1 Paracoccaceae bacterium | reverse complement strand
CGGTCGTGACCGCCTGTTCGACCGGCGCGCATGCAATCGGGGATGCGGCGCGACTGATCATGCTGGGGGACGCCGATACCATGGTTGCGGGCGGAACAGAGAGCCCGATCTGTGAGATCGGAATTGCCGGGTTCAATGCCTGCAAGGCGCTTTCGACCGCGTATCGTGACAATCCCAAGGCCGCTTCGCGCCCCTATGACCGGGACCGGGACGGGTTCGTGATGGGAGAGGGTGCGGGCATTGTCGTGCTGGAGGAATACGAGCATGCCAAGGCCCGAGGCGCGAAGATCATTGCCGAGGTGCTGGGATACGGCATGTCGGGGGATGCTTATCATATCACCTCGCCCTCGCCCGACGGCGATGGCGGTTTCCGGGCCATGAAGGCGGCGCTGAAGCGTGCAGGGCTGGAGGCCGGGGCGGTTGACTATGTGAACGCCCATGGCACCTCGACCATGGCCGACACGATCGAGTTGGGCGCGGTGGAGCGCCTGCTGGGCGACGCGGCCGCGAAGGCGACGATGTCGTCGACGAAGTCTGCCATCGGCCACCTTCTGGGCGCTGCGGGCGCGGTCGAGGGGATCTTCTGCGTGCTGGCGCTGCGCGACCAGGTGGCGCCGCCGACGATCAACCTCGACAATCCGGCGGTCGAGCCGAAGCTGGACCTCGCTCCCAACCAGGCGGTGAAGCGCGAGATCAACGTGGCGCTGTCCAACTCGTTCGGGTTCGGCGGCACCAACGCTTCGCTGGTGCTTGGGCGGGCGCCGGTCTGATGTGGCGGCACATCGCGTCGAACGCGCTAACGCTTTTCGTGGTGATCCTGATTGCCGTCGGTGGCGGGATAGCCTGGGGCAAGCGGCAGTATACCCAGCCCGGGCCGCTGACCGAACCGATCTGCCTGCGCGTCGAGCGTGGCTCGTCCATGGCGCGGGTGTCGCGCGATCTTGACGCGCGCGGCGCGGTGTCGAACGCGACGATCTACCGGATCGGGGCGGATTACGAGAACCAGTCGGAGCGGCTGAAGTTCGGCAGCTACCGGATTCCCGAACATGCCTCGATGCAGGAGATCGCCGCAATCGTCTCGGGCGACGGTCGGTCGACCTGCGGGCGCGAGGTGAACTTCCGGATCGGTGTGACGACGGCCGAGGTGATCGTGCGCGAGCTCGACCCGGCGACGGACACCTATCAGGAGATCACGCGCTACGTGCCCTCGGAGGTCGATGAACTGCCCGCGGAATATACCGCCATCGCCGAAGAGCCGGACGTGCGGTTCCGTATTACCCTGGCCGAGGGCGTGACCTCGTGGCAGGTGATCGAGGAGCTCAAGGGCGCCGAGTTCCTGACCGGCGAGGTCACCGAGGTGCCGGCCGAGGGCTCGCTCTCGCCCGACAGCTACGAGGTCGAGCGCGGCTCGGACCGGGCGGCGCTGGTGGCCGACATGGAAGCGCGGCAGGCGGCGACGCTGGCCGAGCTGTGGGAAGGGCGGGATCCGGACCTGCCCTACCAGACGCCCGAGGAGGCATTGGTCATGGCCTCGATCGTCGAGAAGGAGACCGGAATCGCCGACGAGCGCCCGCAGGTGGCGAGCGTCTTCGTCAACCGCCTGGACCAGGGGATGCGACTGCAGACCGACCCGACGGTGATCTATGGGATCACCGAGGGCAAGGGCCCGTTGGGCCGGGGGCTGAGGCAGAGCGAGCTGAGGCGCGAGACGCCGTACAACACCTATGTCGTCGACGGGCTGCCGCCGACTCCGATCGCCAACCCGGGCCGGGACTCGATCGAGGCCGCGCTGCATCCGGCGGACACCGAGTTCCTGTTCTTCGTGGCCAAGACGCTGAACCCGGCGGACGGTCACGTCTTTGCCGCGACGCTGGCCGAGCACAACCGGAATGTCGAGGCGCTGCGGGAGCTTGAGGCCAACGCGAGCAACGAGGGGAGCCCCTGACGGACCACGGAACGATCCGTTAACCCTTTGTTAGGAATTAACTTCTTGACTTTCCGGGCGGTCCGAAGTACACCTTCGGGCAAGCTAGAAGAAGTGGGCAAGCGGCCGG
>JBNLCA010000264.1:0-2469 GCA_050303575.1 Paracoccaceae bacterium | reverse complement strand
CGTCATGCCGATGTGCCATGCCAACTCGCTGAACTTCTTCACGTCCTTCATCTACTGCGGCGGCACGGCGACCATCTTCTCGCGCAGGAGCTTCGATGCGGCGCTGTGCCTGCGCACCTTCGCAGCAACGGGGGCGACCTTCACCTCCCTGGTGCCGACACAGTACAGCATGCTGCTGGAGGTACCCGAGGCGGAGCGCGGAGGCGCGACCTTCGCCCAGGTCGAGAAGCTGATGATTTCTTCGGCGCCCGCGCTGCCGGAGACGAAGCGCGCCATCATGGAGATGTTTCCGAACTCCGGGCTGTATGAGCTTTATGGCTCGACCGAATCCGGCTGGGTCACCATGCTGCACCCCGACGAACAGTTCGACCATCTCGGCACCGTGGGCCGCGAAGTCGTCGGCTCGCTGCCCATCAAACTGCTCGACGACGATGGCAGGGAGGTGCCCGATGGCGAACCGGGAGAACTCTATTCCTGCGGCCCCTACTGCTTCGAGGGCTACTGGAACAACCCGGAGAAGACGGCCGAGGCCTTCCGCGGAAACTATCTCTCGGTCGGCGACATCGCCCTGCGCGACCCGGACGGCTTCATCCGCCTGATCGACCGGAAGAAGAACCTCATCATCTCCGGGGGCGAGAACATCTACCCCTCCGAGGTCGAGGCGGTCCTCGGCAGCCATCCGGCTGTCCGCGACGTGGCCGTCGTCGGGCGTCCGGATAGCAAGTGGGGAGAGAGCGTCCAGGCCGCGGTCGTGCTGCGCGCCGGCAAGAGCGTCAGCGAAGCGGAGCTGATCGCCTGGTCCAGGGAAAGGCTGGCCGGCTACAAGCGGCCGCGCGAGATCGTGTTCCTTAACGCTGATGAAATGCCACGCAATGCCACGGGCAAGATCCTGCACCGCGAGCTGCGAAGCCTGCTTGCCGAGCGCCGGACCGACCCGGTCGAACGCGTGTGATCTTTTAGGAGAACGATGCGATGAGCGTCATGGCGGCGGAAGCACCGCGACAGGATTTGAACAAGGACGAGCGAAGCGCAGCCGCCTGGATCGCCCGGGCGCTGAAGGAACGCGGCGTCGACCGCATCTTCGGTCTGCAGGGCGGCCACATCCAGCCGATCTGGGACCATGCGGCACGGCTCGGGATCAGGATCATCGACGTTCGCGACGAGCGCGCCGCCGTGCACATGGCCCATGCCCACGCCGAGCTGACCGGCAGCCTGGGCGTCGCCATGGTGACCGCCGGCCCGGGGGTGACCAATACCGTCACCAGCATCGCCAATGCCTCGCTGGCGCGCATCCCCGTGCTCCTGATCGGCGGCTGCACCTCGCGCCCGCAGGCCAACATGGGGCCGCTTCAGGACATCCCCCACGTCGAGATCATGCAGCCGGTGACACGTTATGCCCGCACCGCCCGCGTGCCGGAGCAGGCGCTGCGCGAGCTCGACGAAGCCATCGCCCGCGCCCAGGGCGACGCCGGCGAGCCCGGCCCCGCCTATATCGAGTTCCCGACGGACGTGCTGCGCCACCCCGTGGCCGAACAGCTCGTCCTGACCGACTGGCTGCGGCCCAAGCCGCCCCGCCGCCCGCTGCCCGAGCCGGAGCGTCTAGAAGAAGCCATTTCGGCCCTCCGCGCCGCCCGCCGGCCGCTCGTCGTCAGCGGCCGCGGGGCCAAGACGGCCAGCGCCTCCATCCTGCGCTTTCTCGAGGCGGCCGATGCGCTCTACCTCGACACCCAGGAAAGCCGCGGACTGGTGCCTTCCGACCATCCCTCCTTCGTGGGCTCGGTGCGCGCCGCCGCCATGGGCCAGGCCGACCTGGTCATCACCCTGGGCCGCAAGCTCGACTACCAGCTCGCCTACGGCTCGCCGGCGGTCTTTCCCGACGCCCGTTTCCTTCGCATTGCGGACAATGCCGGCGAGCTCATCGACAACCGCCGCGGCGAGCCGGAAATTCTGTCCCCCGTCGACCTCGCCCTGGACGCCATCGTCGCAGCGCTCGGCAACGAGGCGGGCGAGCGCGACAGCGAGTGGCTGAACGGTCTGCGCAAGAAGCACGAGGAGCGGCTGGCCAAGGCCGAAACCACGACCGCGCCCCAGTACGGAAACGACGGCAAGATCCATCCGCTCGCGATCTTCGAGGCGATCAAGGCCGCGGCCGACCCCGACTATATCGCCGTGGCCGACGGCGGCGACCTGCTGAGCTTCGCGCGTATCGGGCTGGCCGCGCGCACCTATATGGACGCCGGCGCCTTCGGCTGCCTCGGCGTCGGCGTGCCCTTTGCCGTCGCCGCCGCCTTGGCCTTTCCCGAGCGGCAGGTCATCTCGGTCAACGGTGACGGCGCCTACGGCATCAACGCCATGGAGATCGACACCGCGGTGCGCCACGGGGCCAAGGCCGTCTTCATCGTCTCGAACAACGCGGCCTGGAACATCGAGCGCTACGACCAGGAGTTCAACTACGGCGGCCGCGTCGTC
>JBNLCA010000263.1:0-4121 GCA_050303575.1 Paracoccaceae bacterium | reverse complement strand
AGGCAGCGATCTGCGCGCCGCCGAGCGGACCTTCCAGCTGATGCGCCAGGTCGCAGGCCGCGCCGGACGCGCCGAACGGCCGGGGCTGGCGCTTCTCCAGACCTTCCAGCCCGAGCACCCGGTCATCAAGGCGATCCTTTCAGGCGACGAGGAGGGCTTCTGGCGTGCCGAGGCGGCCGAGCGCGAGGCGATGGGAATGCCGCCCTACGGCCGCCTGGCCGGGATCATCCTGTCCTCGCCGGACGTCCAGCAGGTCTTCGACCTCGGCAACCACCTTGCCCGCAACGACGCCCCCCTGCGCGCGATCGGCGCCACGGTCTGGGGCCCCGCCCCCGCCCCCATCGCCCGCGTCCGCGGTCGTCACCGGGTGCGGCTCCTGGTCAAGGCCGCCAAGGGGGCGCCCCTGCAACCGGCCATCGCCCGCTGGGTGGGAGGCCTGAAACTGCCGGCTAACCTCCGGCTTTCGGTCGATATCGACCCGCAGAGCTTTTATTGACTGCATTTAGCAGGGCCGAGCGCCGGCCCGTGGGGTGGCGCTGCTACAGCCGTTCGGGACACTTGATAGTGCAGCCACTTCCAACTGTTGAGGTTCGCGCGAGGTGGCAAAAGCGCCAGCCCGCCGGGACGGGCCGGCGCTCGGCCCTGCGCCTTCGGCGCGCTGCGGGCCGGGAAAGGCCCACAACCGCCTTTATCACCCGCAGGATTCCGCATCGGCAAGGCTAACTGCCCGCGCGAGACACAGGCGCATACGGCGCAGATCCTCGTTCGCCTCGTCCAGCGAGCGCGCCAGCGTCCGGCCAGTCTCCAGGAGTTCGTTGTAGTCATCGACAAGCTTGTTATGGGTCGCAAGCAGGTCATTGTAGTCGCGAACGCATTCAGTCACGCTCGACTTGCAAGCAAAGCCTTCATAGTCGCACTGGTAGCTGTCAAAGCACGAGGCGCGCTCGTCCACGCATTTCCCGCGCGACGAACAGATAGTCTCGCCGTACCCAAGGCACGCCGGTTGGCCCAGGCTGCAAGTGAAGCCCTGCGCGAGTCCCGCGCCGGACTGGACCAAGACGACAGCAAAAGCGGTCAAAAACCGATTGTAGTTCATGTATTTTTCCCGAGCGGAACTATTTCAACGCGGGCAGACTAAACTAAAGCCGGGACGGGTCATCCAGATTCGCCCCCTTAACAGAAGTCCGCCGGCCCAAAGCCCGCCCGAACCCGAGGTGCCACGCATGCTCCGAACCACCGTTCTCGCCCTCCTGCTCGCCGCGCCGGCCACAGCGCAGGACTTCACCGTTCCCTTCGTCGACGCGGCCAAGCAGGATCCCGAGTTCGCCGCGTGGAAGGCCGAGCTGTTCCTCGACATCCTCGCCCGCGACATCGACGCCGTGGTCGCCAAGGCCGATCCCGGCATCCACCTCAGCTTCGGCGGCGACGGCGGGCAGGAGACGTTCCGCGACTGGCTGACGACCGGCGGCAGCGAGGGCGATCCCGAGGCGCTCTGGCGCGAGCTCGAGGAGGTACTGGCGCTCGGCGGCACGTTCCGATCGGCCGACAGCTTCGCCGCGCCCTACATCTTCACAGCCGAACTGCCCGAAACGTTCGACGTCTACGCCACCTATTTCGTGCTCGGCGAGAGGACCCCGATCCTGATCGACCCCGAGCCGGACGCCGAGGTCATCGCCGAGGTCACGGGCGCCGTCGTCCAGGCCACGAACGGCGATGATTTCGAGGCGCCCTTCCGCGAGATCGTGCGTTTCGACGGAAGCCGCGGCTTCGTCGAGACGCGCTATCTGCGGTCGGTCATCGACTACCGCGCGCTCTTCAACCGCGTCGACGGCGACTGGCGGATGACCGCCTTCATCGCCGGCGACTAGAGCCCTGCGATTGGGGTCTCACGGGCACGGCACCTGCCGGTCGCTGCCGCCGTCGATGCAGTACTGTCCGTATTTCGATCCGTCTTCCTTGTAGACCGTGCAGACGCTGATCATGTCGTTGGTGAACTGGCACTGCTCGGTCAGAAGCGCGCTGGTGTTGTCGCCGGCCGCGCTCGCGAACGCGCCCGGACGCGGCGGCTGCGGCGGCGCGAAGGGGGCCGCGAGGTTCTGCGCGGCAACGGGGCCGATGATCGTGGCCATGGCAAGCGCCGGCATCGCGGCGCGAAGAATGGTGCGGGTCATGTCTCACTCCCTGTTTGTTTTCCGTGTCCGTTAGACCGCAGGGGAGCCGACCGGGTTCAATGATGGCCTCTGGAGGGCGGCGGCAATCCGCCCTAGGCTCGGCGCGAAAAGGGAGGGACCGATGCTGCCCGACACCGTTCGTTACGCCGCCGTCATGCTTGCCGCCGGGATCGGCATTCCCGTTCTTGCCGCCTTGAACGCTCAGCTCGGCGGGCGGATCGGCTCGCCCGCAGCGGCGGCGACAATCCTTTTCGTCGTCGCCTTCTGCGGGGCGCTGGCGACGATGGTCCTGACCACCGGGACAGGCCCTCTGGCCGCCGCGCCCGGTCAGCCGAAACACCTGTTCCTCGCCGGGCTTCTGGTGGCGTTCTACGTGATCTCGATCACCTGGATCGCGCCGAAGTTCGGCGTCGGAAACGCGGTCTTCTTCGTGCTTCTGGGGCAACTGGTCTCGGCCGCGATCATCGACCATTTCGGGCTGATGGCGGCGCTTCCGAAGCCGATTTCGCTGACCCGCGCCGCCGGGATCGCGCTGATGGCGGCCGGGGTCCTGCTGACGCAGAAGGCGTGAGGGACGGCGGGCCGGAGCCCGCCCGACCGTTTCCCGCACCGGGCGCGGCGGCTTCGCCTTGTCGCGCGCCGGGACTGACCCTGGACCGACCTTCTCCTCAGTGCGGCTTCGGCGGCGTCTCGTCCTCGGGCTCGCCGGGCTCGTCCGGCTCCTCGTCTGCCGGGATCCGGTAGGCGCCGGTCATCCACTTGCCGAGATCGACATCGGCGCAGCGCCTCGAACAGAACGGACGGTACTTTCTGTCCGTCTCCCTGCCGCAGATCGGACAGCTCATCGCCGGACCTCCAGGGGCAGCCGCTCGCGCTTGCGCTGAAGCTCGTGGTTGCCAAGCGTGGTCCACCCGACGAGCGAGGTCTCGACCGGGTCCGCCTTGAAGGCCGCCCTGAGCGCGCCCTCGACCGCGCGGCGGTCGTTCTTCGGCATCGGGGCGAAATCCACCACGATCTGCCCGCCGAGCCCGCGCAGGCGCAGCTGGCGCGGCAGTTCCCGCGCCGCGGCAAGGTTTGCCTTGAGCGACGCGGCGGGCGATGTATCGCCGCCGGTGTTGACGTCGACGGCGACAAGTGCGCGGGTCGGCTCGACGAACATCGTCGCGCCGCCGCCAAGCGCCACCTGCGGCCCGGCAAGCGCGTCGATCTGGTCGAGGACGCCATGCTCGGCGAAGGCCGCAGGCCCCTCGGCCACCTCGTCCGGCGCCGGCTCGGCCCAATCGCGCCAGGCCAGCGCATGTGCGCCCGGCCCGTCGAGCAGGTGCTCCGGCTCGCCCGTCGCGTCGGCGAGGATCTTCCCGGCCAGATCGCGCATCGCCTCGATGTCGGCGGCGATCTCGCCGGCATCCGCGCCGGCGGCGGCCGAGCGCAGGATCAGGCCCGACCCGGCCCCCGCCATCGCCTCGCTCGCGATGTCCTTCAATCGGGCCCGCTCTTCGTCGTCATGGATCCGGCGCGAGATGTTGAGGCCCGGCGCGTCCGGCGTGACGATCGCATGTCGGCTCTTGAACAGAAGCCGCGTGGTGACCGGTGGTGCCTTGCCCGGCTCGGCGTAGCTAGTGACCTGCACCAGAAGCGGCTGGCCCGGGCGCAGGCCCTTCGCCTCGCGCAGGAAAGCGCGGCCGCCCGAAGGCAGGCGCAGGAAGACACCGCCCTGCCCCTTCATCTGCCGGTCGGTGACAGCGCGGAAGATGGCGCCGGGTGCGGGCGGCGCATCGCCCGCCGGGTCGATGAGAACGTCCTCGAGCATGCCGTCCACCAGCAGCGCGGCGGCCTCGCGGCCGTTGTACTCGGAGAGGATGACAGTGCGGCCCTTCATGCGATCACTCCGGCGGCGGCGAGAAGCGCCGCGGTCTCGGCGAGCGGCAGGCCCATGACGGACGAGTGCGA
>JBNLCA010000262.1:0-3382 GCA_050303575.1 Paracoccaceae bacterium | reverse complement strand
TTCGGTCCGCTCGCGCGGCTTCTGGTCGCGCGCGGCGTGCCGTTCGGTGACCTCGTCGAGCGGATGAAGGCGCATTACGTGCAGGCGGCGCGCGGACTTGCCGGCGAGAAGGCGACCGACTCGCGGCTTTCGGTGATGACCGGGCTGCAACGCCGCGACGTGGTCCGGCTGAAGCACTTCGCACCCAAGGAGCAGCGGCCGAATCACTTGGTCCGCCTGGTCGCGCTGTGGCGGACCGAACCGGACTATGCGCCCGACGGCCTGCCCCGCCCGCTCCCCCGACAAGGACCGGCCCCGTCGTTCGAGGCGCTGGCAAGGGACGTCCTGAAGGACATCCACCCGCGCACGATGCTTGACGCGCTGATCGCGACCGGCACCGTCGCGCTGGACGACGACGCTCAGGAGGTGCGCCTGATCCAGACCTCGTACCAGCCGCTCGCCGGGTCCGAGGACCAGATCGCCTACCTCGCAAGCAACCTCGGCGACCATATCCAGGCGGCGACGGAGAACGTGCTCGGCGCCGCGCCGCCGCACTTCGAACGGGCGGTGCATTACACCGACCTGACCGAGGACGAGGTGGCCGAGCTCGCCGCCCTTCACCGCGAGGGGCAGATGCGGCTTTTCGAGGAACTCAGCCGGCGCGCGGCGGCGATGAAGAAATTGCCCCGGGACGGCGCGCATCGTAGGTTCCGGGCGGGCGGCTATTTCTACCGCTCGGACGAGGGGGACGAATGACGCGCATCCTTTCGCTGGCGGCGCTGGTCGCGCTTTCGGCCTGCTCGGGGCCGATCCTGCCCTGGCATGCCCAGATGGAGGAGCCGGCGCCGGTCATCGCTCCCGAGCCGGTCTATACCTCGGATGTGGCGCCCTGCCCCGCCGGCGACGGCGACGGGATCGGCGGCACCGGCTGCGAGATCGACTGACCTTGCGCACCGGCCGGGCCTCAGGCACCTAGGCGGCACCTTTCGGAATCCCCGCAATGTCCCATCCGATCACGCTCATCCTGCGCGAGCCCGCGCTGCGCCTTGTCGCCCTCGCCACCTTCCTGATCGGCGCGCTCGCGGCCTCGGTGGCGCCATACATGTCGCTTCTGGCGATCGAGACCTTCGGTTTTTCCGACGCCGGCTTCTCGGTGCTGATGGCAACGTCGGCGATGGTCACCGTCTCGGCCTCGGTGAGCGTCGGCATCATCACCGACCAGAGCGGAAAGCGGCGTCCGGTCGCGATCCTCTGCGCGGCGTTGATCGCGGCGGGCGGCGCGCTGGTCTGGGCCCTGCCCTCGCCCATCACCTTCACGGTGACCCATGTCCTGCTCTGGCCGCTGGGCTTCACGCTGGTCGGGCAGGTCTTCGCACTCTCGCGGCTGGCGGCACAGGCTGAGGCGCCGGCGGTGCGCGACGGCCTGATGTCGACCGTGCGCGCCTTCTTCGCGCTGCCGTTCATCGTGGTCCTGCCGATGTGGGCCTGGGGCTTTGGTCAGGGCCTGCCGCTCACCGCCATCTACGTCGCGGGCACGGCGCTGGGGCTGGCGCTTCTGGCGCTCGCCGCCCTGGGCTGGCCGCGCGACGGGCAGACGCGCTGGACCGAGACCCGGTCGGGCCTGTCGTTCCGCGCCGCGCTGGCCGAGCTTGCCGTGCCGCGCGTCTCGATCCGGGTCGCGCTCGTGGCGACCGTGACCTCGAGCGTCACGCTCTACATGGCGCTGACCGGGCTTCTGTTCCACGAGGCGCCGGGGCGGGGCGAGGCCGACACCAGCCTCTTTGTCGGGCTGGTCGCCGGGCTGGAAGTGCCGGTGATGCTGGCAACGCCATGGCTGCTGACGCATCTTCCGAAGCGCACGCTGATCGCCGGCGCGGCAATCCTGCACGGCGCTTTCCTGGCCAGCTTCGGGCAACTGGCCGGGGCGAGCCTGGTCTGGCTTCTCGCGTTCCCGGCGGCCATCGGCGCGGGCATCATCCTGTCGGTGCCGATCGCCTACCTGCAGGACCTTCTGGCGACCCGTCCCGGGACCGGGGGCGCGCTGCTGGCGCTGGTTCAGGTGGGCGCGCAACTGGTCTCGGCGGCGGTTTTCTGGGCCGGAACCGGCCTTTCGGGCTACGCGCTTGCCGCCACCCTCGGCGCCGTGGTCGTGGCGCTGAGCGGCCTTGCGCTCTTCCTCGTCGACCGGCGGGAATAGGTGCCCGATCCGCGGCGGACGGGCGACCGGGAATCGGGTAGAAGGGGCCATGCTCTTCGATCTTCCCTCCGACGCGCAGCTTTACGAGGCGCTCGTGGCGCGCGATCCGGCATGGGACGGTCGCGCCTTCGTCGGCGTCAAGACGACCGGTGTCTTTTGCCGCCTGACCTGTCCGGCGCGGAAGCCGAGGGAGGAGAACTGCCGCTTCTTCGCCAGCGTCGCCGATTGCGTCGGGGCCGGGTTCCGGCCCTGCAAACGCTGCCGGCCGCTGGGGCCCGCCGTCGAGGCGGACCCGGTGATTGCCCGGGTGATGGCGGCCTACGAGGCCGATCCGGTACGGCGCTGGAGCGAGGCGGATATCTTGGCGCTTGGCCTCGACCCCTCGACCGTGCGGCGGGCGTTCCGGCGGCAGTTCGGGATGACCTTCCTCGACTTCGCCCGCGCCTCGCGCCTGCGCGACGGGTTCGAGACGCTGGCGCAGGGCGGACGGGTGATCGACGCGCAATTCGATGCGGGCTTCTCGTCCGCGAGCGGCTTTCGCGATGCCTTCGCGAAACTGCTCGGCGTGGCGCCGGGGAGCTTCACCGGGGGCGAGCTTCTGAGGGCCGACTGGATCGACACGCCCATCGGGCCGATGGTGGCGGTCGCCGACCGCTCGGCGCTGCACCTCCTCGAGTTCGTCGGGCGGAAGGCGCTGCCCGCCGAACTTGCCGATCTCAGACGCAAGGCGAAGGGCGGGCTTGGCATCGGGCGCCATCCGCCCATCGAACAGGCCCAGGCGGAACTTGAGGCGTACTTCGCCGGGCGGAGTGCACGGTTCGACGTGCCGCTCGCCTATCACGGAAGCGGTTTCGCGCAGCGTGTTTGGGACGCACTCCGGCGCATTCCGGTCGGCGCGACGCGCACCTATGGCGAGCTTGCCGCAGGTGTGGAGGCGCCCGGCTCGGTGCGCGCGGTTGCACAGGCGAACGGCGCGAACCGGATTGCGCTGATCGTACCTTGCCATAGGGTGATCGGCGCGGACGGTTCACTGACCGGCTATGGCGGCGGCCTCTGGCGCAAGCGGTGGCTGATCGATCACGAGCGGCGGATGGAAGCGGGAGGCGTCACATGACACAGGCGGAGAAGGCGCGCGCGTTCAGGGCGCTGCATGTGAAGGGCGATCCGATCGTCCTTTACAACATCTGGGACGCCGGCAGCGCCAAG
>JBNLCA010000261.1:0-7238 GCA_050303575.1 Paracoccaceae bacterium | reverse complement strand
GGGGGGGCGCGGACGTCGATGCGGAATGCCGCGGGCCGGCCCGGGCAGACACGGGGCACAGGGCGCATGCGTCGCGGCCCCACGCGTCGACGCCCGGCCCGGGCGGAGCATCCGGGTCGACGCGTGCATCCCGTGCGGGCCTTTACCTCAGGTATCGCGCCTGCGCGGGCCACCAGCGGGAAGGCCCGGCCAGGGCGCACGGTCCGTCGCATATGTCAGCGGTGTGCCTGCATCGGTCGTCCCGAGCCGGCCGACCACAAGCGCCGAGGCCCGTCCCGGGCACGCCGCGACGTCCGAAACGCCACTCAAGTGCGGGCCGTCAAAGCCGGTTTACCGAGCGTGCTGGCTACCGGCTGAAAGGTCCGGCCCGGACGGGGCGCAAGGGTCGACGGTCGGCTTCCGGCGCCCTGGCGGGGTTCACGTCCCGTGGTCGCCGGCCCTCTTCCTGGCTTGCACGGCGCGCTGACGGCGCGCGCTTGCAGCATGTACGCCAACCGCAGGTGCCGGACCGTCAGGCGATCTTGCGTTCTTCCTCGGCCCAACCGGTCGCGGCCCCGCCGGCGAAGAACCGCATCAGGTCCTCTAGCGCCTCGGTCTGCGACCGCAGGTCCTTGGCGGCGAGCGCGCTTTCCTCGGCGAAGCGGGCGTTCTCCTGCGTGTTGGTGTCGAGCGCCGAGACGGCATTCGAGACCACATCGATGCCGGCCGCCTGCTCGCGGCTCGCCTCGCGGATCGTGTCGGTCGATTGCGCCACCGAGCCGATCGCCGCGGTGATCTCGGTCAGGACCTCGCCCGTGGCGGTGACGAGGCGCACGCCGTGGGCGACGTCCTCGGCGCTCTGCGCGATCAGCTTGCCGATATCGCCCGCCGCCTCGGTCGCGCGCTGGGCCAGCTGGCGGACCTCGTGGGCAACGACGGCAAAGCCCTTGCCGGCATTGCCGGCGCGCGCCGCCTCGACCCCGGCATTTAGCGCCAGAAGATTGGTCTGGAACGAGATGTCGTTGATGACATTGACGATTTCCGAGACCTTTCGGGCGCTCTCCTCGATCTGGTGCATCGCCGTCACCGCTTGCTCGACGACCTGGCCGGCGGCTTCGGTCCGGCTGACGGCACTGTCTGCAAGGCTCGCCATTTCGTCGGCATTCCGGGCGTTCGACCGGACCGTCGCGGACATTTCCTCCATCGCCGCGGCGGTCTCCTCCAGCGAGGCGGCCTGCTGCGTCGTCTGGTCGGCGAGGCGGCCGGAATTCTGCGAGATCTTCTGGGCGTTGCCGAGAATGCTTTCGCCCGTCCCGCGGATTGCGGCGACGATCTCTTCGAGCTTGTCGAGCGTGGTGTTGACGGCGCGCTGAAGGTCGCCGAAGTCGCCCGCGAACTCGCCGGTGACCCGGTCCGAGAGCGAGCCGCCCGACATCGCCGTGACGACGCGAAGGATGGCGTCGATACCGGCCTGCACGCTCGACAGGATCTGATTCATGCCGGCCGCGAGCCGGTCATAGTCGGCATCGTCGAACTTGCCGGTGATCCGGCCGTCGAAATTGCCACCCGAGGTCCGCTCGACCACGGCGCCGAACTCGCGGCTGAACCGTTCGGCAGAGCGGGCGCGCGCCTCGGCGGCGACGCGTGCTTCCTCGGCGGCGTGGCGCTGGGCATCGGCCTCGGCGCGCTGCTTCTCGGCGGCGGCGCGGGCGTTGTCGGCCGAGCGGCGGGCAGCATCGGACTCGTCCTGGATCTCCTTTTGCTTGAGGAGCATCTCGTGCAACGCCGCCACGCTGTCGCGCAGTACGCCGACGTCGTCGTCGGCGCGCCATTTCGGCGGCCCCGCGGTCAGGTCGCCCGCCTGCAGCCGCTTGAGCACGCCGGCAAGCGCCGCCAGCCGGTACCCGATCACCGCGTTCAGCCACCGCTGTGCGACCACCAGGGTGGCCAGGAGCGCGAGGCCCGAGATGAGCCAGGTGGTGATGGCGATCGATTTCGTCGTGTGCACGCGCGCGACGCCCGAGAACATGTCGGCCAGTGTCAGCGCCTGCGCTTCACCGACCTTGGAAAGGAAGGCGGTGTACGCCGCATCGAAGCCGACTTCGGCCCCCACGATCGCCGTCTGGTGATCCCGGGCCGCCGCAACGGATACCGCCGCCATCTCGGCGAGCCGGCCGATATCGTCGATGACGGCCGCTCCCACCCCGGGGTCCGCGAACGCCGTGTCGGTCACGGAGCCGACCGCGGACGCGGACGCAGCGAAGGCGTCGGACATCGCCGCCGTGTCGGCTGCCGGTGCCGCGATGAAACCGTTCATCGCGGCGCGTCCCTGCGCCAGCTGGAACCGTGCCTCGCCGATGGCGCGCTGTGCGACTGCGGCAAGGTCCGGGCGCGACGCGGCGTCCGCCAGCCGTGCCGCGAGGTCGCGGTAGAGCGACTCCGCCTCGGCAACGTCCATCGCGGCAATGCCATCGTCGAGGAGGGCGTGGCGTGAACGGGCGGCGTCGAGGAACGCGGCAAGCTGTGATCTGAGCTCGGCGGCGATGCCGCGGACGGCCTGCGAATCACTTGCCCGGAAGATCCGGCCTTCAACCTGCCCGCCCTCGCCCATAACCGCCGCCATCCGGTCGGCGCGCGTCAGGAGGCTTTCGACTTCGGAGAAGTCCTCGGCCGCGTCGCCGGCCATGATCTCTTCCATCTTGAGATGGGCCTCGGTCGCCAACTGCTTTATTTCCAACGAGGCATCGAGCTGCGGCGCGAGGCTTTCGCCCAGTGTCACGGCGTCGCTCGACAGTCGGACGACCGACCAGAAGCCGATCAGCGAGGCGATCGCCACGATGGCCCCGACGGTCAGGAAGACGGCGAGGATCTTCTTCGTGGCCGACTGACGTTTGAGCATGAAACACCCTTGGGTAGAATCGTTACTGCCCGCCAGTAACAGCGGCAGCCGTTATGAATCGGTGTATGGCGGGCGGGTTACTCGGCGGCGATCGCCGGTTTGCCTTCGAGGATCTCGCCGATGATGGCGGCCGGAAACCCCTCGGCGCGCAGCTCGGCCAGGATCGCGTCGGCCTTCTTGATCGGTACCGCGGCGAGGAGGCCGCCGGCCGTTTGCGGATCGAACAGCAGCTCGGACCGGCGCTCGGCCGGAAGCTCGCAGCGCGGGCGCAGCGTGGCGTTCGTGGCGTGCAGGCTCGAGCGGATGCCGGCCGAGAGCAGCGCCTCGGCGCCTTCGAGGACCGGCAGCGCGTCCAGCTCGATCCGCGCCGCTACCCCCGAGGCGTCGAGGATCCCCATCAGGTGGCCGGCAAGGCCGAAGCCGGTGACGTCGGTCATCGCCCGCGCCTCGGCGCCGAGAAGCCGCGCCGCCGTGCCTTGCGGGCGCGCCATGCTGTCGAAGGCGGCCGCGATCCACGGCCCGCGCGCCTTCATCACCATCTCGGCGGCGAGAAGGATTCCGGTGCCCAGGGGCTTGGTCAGGATCAGCACGTCCCCGGGCCGGGCGCCCGATGGCTGCGGCCCGTGATGACCCGCAAGGCCGGTCACAGTGAAGCCTACCGTCAGTTCGGCGCCGAGCGCACTGTGGCCGCCGACGATGTCGGCGCCCGCCTCAGCGAAGACCGCCTGCGCGGCGTCGAGGATCTCGGCCACCGTGGCGCTTTGCATCGCGGCGGTCATGCGCGGAAGGATCACTTGCGCCAGCGCCGCCTGAGGCTCGGCGGCCATCGCCCAGATGTCGCCCAGCGCGTGGACCGCGGCGATCCGGCCGAGAAGCCAGGGGTCCTCGGTGAAGGCGCGCAGCGTGTCGGTCGTCAGGACCTGCCGGGTGCCGCGAATCTCGAGGACGGCGGCATCGTCGCCCGGTCCGGTCAGGACGTCCGGCCGCATCGGCGGCGGAAGATGCGCCAGCGCCTCGACCAGCGCACCGCGCCCGACCTTGGCGGCGCAGCCGCCGCAGAGCGGCTGATCGCCCAGTTCCTCGGCGACACCCTCGGCCATGACTTCGGGAAGGAGCGGCTCCATCGCCGGCAGGTCCTCGAACCGGGCCATGAAGCGGCGGTCGATACGGTCCTTCCAGCGCCAGAGCCAGCCGCCGGCAAGCCGCAGGCCCGACCGGTCCGCGACGGCGCGCTTGGCGCCGCAGGAGATGAGCTTGAGGTAATCCTCCTGCGGGTCGTAGGGGCGCGGCTCGATCCCGGTCAGCCGGGCGCGAAGGTTGTCGAAGAGGACCGGCGCCTCGCGCACCGCGTAGACGCCCGCCTTGGGGCGCGGCGCGTGGGAGAGATGCGCGCAGTCGCCGACGGCGAAGAGGCGCGGGTCGCTGACCGAGGCGAGCGTTTCGCCCACCGTGACGAACCCGTCCGTGAGATCGAGACCGGTTTCGGCGAGCCAGCCCTGCGGCTGGGTCGCGGCGGCGCCCACGGTGAAGCCCGAGGCCACCGTCTCGCCGCTTTCCAGGACGACCTGCCCGGCCTCGACCGCACGGACCGGCGCGCCGGTGCGTATGTCGATGCGGAGGGCCCTGGCCTCGGCGACGAGCGTGCCGCGGGTTTTCTCCGAGAGGGCGGGGACGACCTCGGCCTGCGCCTCGATCAGCGTGACCTGGCCGGGTCCCAGCCGGTGCGCCATCGCCATCGCCAGTTCCATGCCGGCGACGCCGCCGCCGATCACCGCCGCCGTGCCGCGTGTCGGGGCAAAGGCCTCCCAAGCGTCCGCGAAGGCGGCGAGGGGCTTGGCGGGATGGGCGTGCTCGGCAAATCCGGGCAGGTCCGGCATGGCCGAGGTAATGCCGATGTCGATCGAGGCGAGGTCGTAGCGGATCGGCGCCCGTCCGGGAACGAGGATATGCCGCGCCACGCGCTCGATCCCCTCGGCCCGGCCCAACACCAGCCGCGCCCTGGCGAAGCGGGCGAGGCGGACAAGGTCGATCATCAGCTCGTCGCGGGCATAGTGCCCGGCGACAAGGCCCGGCAGCATCCCAGAATAGGGCGCCTGCGGCTCGGGATTGATCAGCGTGAGCCGCACCCCGGCCAGAGGGTTCATGCCCCAGCGGCGCAGGAACAGAGCATGGGTGTGCCCGCCGCCGATCAGCACGACGTCCCTGGTCAGCGGCAGATCGCCCCTCATCCCGTCCCTCCTGCCTCTGGAATAGCGTGGCGGCGGCAAGGCGTCTATCGCCGCGTTGCGGCACCGGCTAGGCTCGGGCCATGACGCCCGAGTCCCTGCCGTTCTCCCTTGCCGAATATCAGCACCGCCTCGCGCGCACGCGGGACGAGATGGCGCGTCGCGGGCTCGACCTCCTGATCGTCTCGGATCCGTCCAACATGGCCTGGCTGACGGGCTACGAAGGCTGGTCCTTCTACGTCCACCAGGCGGTGATCGTACCGATGGAAGGCGAGCCCTTCTGGTGGGGCAGGGGCATGGACGCGCAGGGCGCGCTCAGGACCGTCTGGATGGCGCCGGACCACGTGCTCGGCTACGCCGATTACCTGGTCCAGAACCCCGACGGTCACCCGATGACCAACCTCGCCGCGCAGCTGGACGAATGGGGCCTTCTGAAGGGCCGGATCGGGGTCGAGCTCGACAACTACTATTATTCTGCCGCAGCGCACCGGGCGCTCTGCGCCTCGCTGATCGCGCAGCCCGAGGATGCGACGGGTCTGGTCAACTGGCAGCGCGCGATCAAGAGCGAGGCCGAGATCGCCTTCCTCCGCCGTGCCGCGCGGATCATCGAGGCGATGCATGCCCGCATCCTCGAGGTGGCCGAGCCGGGGATGGCGAAGAACGAGCTGGTCGCCGAGATCCTGCGCCAAGGGATCAGGGGCGCCGACGGGCACTGGGGCGACTACCCCGCCATCATGCCGATCGCCGCCTCGGGAATGGACGCCACCGCCCCGCACCTGACCTGGGACGGCAGCCCGCTCAGGCGCGGCGAGCCGATCTTCTTCGAGATCGCGGGGGTCTACCGCCGCTATCACGCGCCGCAGTCGCGGACCCTGTTCTTCGGCGCCCCGCCCGAGCGCTACCGGCTGGCAGAGGCAGCGGTCCTGAAGGCGACCGCGGCGGCGCTTGAGGCGGCACGGCCGGGCGCTGTCTGCGAGGACGTGGCCAATGCGTTCAACGGCACGCTCAACCGGTTCGGCTTCGTCAAGGACAGCCGCTGCGGCTATTCCATCGGGCTGAGCTATCCGCCCGACTGGGGCGAGCGGACCATGTCCTTCCGTGCCGGCGACCGCACGGTCCTTCAGCCCGGCATGGTCTTCCATTTCATGCCGGCGCTCTGGCTCGAAGACGGCGGGATCGAGATGACCGAGCCGATCCTGATCACCGAGGCCGGGGCCGAGAAGCTCTGCCGGACGCCGACGGGCCTCGCCGTGAAGGATTAGGGCTTGACGCCTTGGCGGGCCTGCCATACCTACCGCTCCGCTCTGGCGGAGTAGCTCAGTTGGTTAGAGCAGAGGAATCATAATCCTTGTGTCGGGGGTTCAAATCCCTCCTCCGCTACCACCCCAACCCGTTGAAATGTAAGCAAGGCGCTCACTGCTTCGGCGGGACTCTTGGTTGCGTTTGGGAGCGCGTTTGGGAAATTTGTGTTCCCGCTTCGTGCTCTTCGCGCTTTCTGATGGCGCTTCTTGCCAGCCCACCGTCCCGCGCCAGGTAGTGCGCGTCTAGAATTGATTCCACCTCCTTTAGGGAGTGGCCGGTGATCGCCGCGATCTCGGGCACCGTGCTGCCGGCCAGCGCGAGCCGGGTGACGGCCGTGCCGCGAAGATCGTGAAACGTGACGCCGCTTATTCCGGCCTTGGCAACCGTCTTCGCCCATGAGGCACGGAAGCCGTCCTGCGTCCAAGACTTGGCGAGGCCCTCGCCGGTGCCCCGGGTGGTCGTCAGGATCGTCACTGCCGTTTTCGGCCTCGTGTCGAGCAGTTCCTTCAGCGGCTTCGCTACCGGGATCGAAACGCGCTTGCCTGTCTTGCGCTGCTTCAACTGGATCATCTCGCCATCGTAGGCCGTCCAAGGTAGCCGGAGGAGGTCGCCCTGCCGCTCACCTGTCCAGAGGGCAAGCATGAAGGCAAGCGCGATATGCGGAGGCGCACCTCGAGGAATGCGGCCTCCTGTGCGGCGCTCCAGACGATCTCAGCTCGTTCCGAGCGATAGACCTTACCCGGGCGCTCGCACGGGTTCGCCGGAGCTAGGCCGCGGTCGAACGCCCAGGAGAGGATGAGAGCCAGAACAGAGAATGCGTAGTCGGCCTGCCG
>JBNLCA010000260.1:0-5086 GCA_050303575.1 Paracoccaceae bacterium | reverse complement strand
ACGCTGGCGGTGCGGGGCGCCACCTCGGGCGGCAACCTTCTGATGATCGTCGGCCTCCAGATGCTGATCGGCGCGGCGGTACTTGGCGCCTGCGCGCTGGCGCTGGAAACCTGGCACGTCGAGTGGAGCCTGAAGCTGGTCCTCGCCTTCCTCTACACCACGCTGATCCCCGGCCTGGCCGCCACCTGGGTCTGGTTCCTCCTCGTCAACCGGATCGGCGCGGTGCGGGCCGCGACCTTTCACTTCCTCAATCCGTTCTTCGGCGTCGCCATCGCGGCGGCGCTGCTGGGCGAACGGATCGGGCTTCTGGACATCGTCGGGGTGGCGGTGATCGCGGCTGGCATCCTCGCCGTGCAGCTTTCGAAGGTTTCAGCCCGGTGACGCGGATTTGAGTTTTCGCGCCGGATTGTCAGATGACAGGCGGAGCGCGCAAGCGCAGTCTCCGCCGCGATGGAAATCGTCTTCGCATATGGCGCCGGGCTTCTGACTCTCATCAACCCGTGCGTGCTGCCGGTCCTGCCGATCGTGCTCGCGACCGCACTCCAGGCGTCGCGCCTCGGCCCGGCCGCGCTGGCCGCGGGGATGAGCGTGACCTTCGTCGCGCTTGGCCTGTTCGTCGCAGCGGCGGGCCGGGCGTTCGGCATCGACGAGGACACGATCTCGCGCGCGGCCGCGGTGATGATGATCCTCTTCGGCCTTGTCATGCTGGTCCCGGCCGCCGGACGCGGCTTCGCGCTGGCGACTGGCGGAATGGCCTCGCGCGCCGATTCCGGCATGGACGCGATCGACCGCTCCGGCCTTTGGGGCCAGTTCCTCGGCGGCGCGCTTCTGGGCGCGGTCTGGTCGCCCTGTATCGGACCGACGCTGGGCGCCGCCATCTCGCTCGCCAGCCAGGGCGAGAGCCTTCTGCGCGCCGGCCTCAGCATGGTGGGCTTCGCGGCCGGCGTCTCGACCATCATCCTTGCGCTGGGCTACGGCGCCCGCTCGCTCCTCCAGCGCAATCGCGCCCGGATGATGATGCTCGCCCAGCGCGCCCGCCCGGTTCTCGGCGCCGTCTTCGCCGCAACCGGCCTCGCCATCTTCTTCCACCTCGACCGTCTTGTCGAAGCCTGGGCCGTGGAGAATTTCCCTGCCTGGCTCATCGACCTCTCCGTCTCGCTCTGAAAGGACAGATCATGCACCGTCGCGATTTCCTTGCGCTTACCGCCGCCGTCACCGTCGCCATGCCGATTGCTTCCCGGGCAGAAGAGCTGGACTACACGCCCGGCCTCGTCGACGAGCTTCTGGATCAGGGCCGCACGGTCTTCGTCGACTTCCACGCCAGCTGGTGCTCGACCTGCGCCGCGCAGACCCGGGTGATCGAGGCGCTGAAGGCCGAGAACCCGAACTATGACAAGCTGATCGCCTTCGTGAAGGTCGACTGGGACATATACAAGAACGACGAGCTGACGACGTGGCTGAACATTCCCCGCCGCTCGACGCTGGTTGTCCTGAAGGGAAGTACGCCGGGCGCCGACGCCCAGGAAATCGGCCGTATCGTCGCCGGCACCGGCAGGAGCGAGATCAAGGCCCTCCTCGATGCCGCGATGGGCGCCGCGACGGCCTCGTAAGGCGCGCCGCGCAGAACCGAGACTGACCCTGCCGGCGCCCGACCCTCGCAAGGTCCGGAAACCCTGCCCTGCCTCCGGGTTGCAGCCCGCCCCCGCCCGGCCCCATATAGGCTCAGGCAACGGAGGCGGGCATGAGCGACGATTTCCCCGGCTGGCACGGCACAACGATCATCGGCGTCCGCAAGGGTGGTGAAGTGGTCGTGGCGGGAGACGGACAGGTCTCGTTGGGCCAGACGGTCATCAAGGGCACGGCGCGCAAGGTGCGCCGCATATCTCCCGGGGGCCATGATGTCCTCGTCGGCTTCGCCGGCTCGACGGCCGACGCTTTCACCCTGCTGGAACGGCTGGAGAAGAAGCTCGAGGCGGCGCCGGGTCAGCTCCAGAGAGCGAGCGTCGAACTCGCCAAGGACTGGCGCACCGACAAGTATCTGCAGAAGCTCGAAGCGATGCTGATCGTCACCGACGGAGCCGAGCTCTACGTCATCACCGGCGCGGGCGACGTCCTGGAACCCGAGCACGGTATCGCCGCCATCGGTTCGGGCGGGAACTTCGCGCTCGCAGCCGCGCGGGCGCTGATCGACGGGCCGGGGACGGCAGAAGAGATCGCGCGCAAGGCCATGGCCATCGCAGCCGACATCTGCGTCTACACCAATGGCAATCTGACGGTGGAGAAGATCGGTGGATGATATCCTCAAGGTCATCCTTGGCGGCGTGATCGGCGGTGTCCTCAGCCCGGTCCTTCTGGAAGAGTACCGGACCTGGCGGCGCGAACGCAGCTGGAAGGCGCCGCGCAAGGCGCTTTTGAAACGACTTCTGGAGGGCACGCTGACCTTCCGCACGCTCGATACGCTCAGCCGGACCATCGGCACCACACCCGAGGACTGCCGCAGCCTGCTGGTCGAGATCGGCGCGCGTGGCGCGCTTCTTCCGGACGGCCGCGAGGCCTGGGCGTTGATTTCGCGTGCGCCGCTGAAAGACGTCACCGACGACGAGGTGATCGACCGCGACGAGGAAGTGGTCGAGGAGGAATGAGATGATCCAGCCCGAGGACCTGCGCGCCGCCGTCGGCGCCGGCATCGTGACCGAAGCGCAGGCGGCGTCGCTCAGCGCGCTCGCCGACAGCCGTCGCGGCGTGCGCGAGGCTGTGACCGCCGGGGACGAGCCCTTCGAGGTCTTCCGCGGCTTCAACGAGATCTTCATCGTCGTCGGCCTGTGGATCCTTGCCTTCGGCTGGATGAGCGTGTCGGCTGTCTACGTCGCCATGAACCTCGGCGGAACGGTCGGGCGGATCGTCACGATGGCCGTCCTCGGTGCGTTGATCCTCTGGGCTCTGGCCGAATATTTCATCCGCCGCCGGAGGATGATCGCGCCCGCCATCACGCTGTCGATCTTCTGGGCCGGCAACGCGGTGATCGGCTTCATCGGAGCCTTCTCCGAACCTTTCCTCGTCGCGCAGGAGGATTACGGCAGCCTGCCCGTCCCGCTGGCCCTCGCCGTCCTGGCGATCGGCATCTTCTGGCTGCGATTCCGCGTACCCTTCGCCATGGCGATCATCGCGGTCGGGCTGTTCGGCACCGCGATGGTGACCGCCGCCACCCAGGCCGGCACGCCGCGCAACTTCTCGGACCTGTTCCTTCTCTCCGCCGGCGGACCCTTCGCCTGGATCACGCTCGCCCTCGGCGTCCTCGTCTTCGTCGCCGCGATGGCGTTCGACATGTCTGACCCGCACCGCGTCACGCGCCGCTCGGCGAACGGCTTCTGGCTGCATGTGGTCGCCGCTCCGGCGCTGGTCAACACCGTCGCGTTGACGCTTCTGAGCAGCGAGTCCATGGGCGTCCTGCTCCTGTTCCTCGCGCTCATCGCCCTTGTCGCCATTGTCATCGACCGCCGGTCGTTCCTGATCGCAGCCGTCGGCTATTGCGTCACGCTGGCCGCCACCGTCTTCGGCGCCGACGGCAGCGCCTGGACGATCCTCGCGCTCGGTGTCGTCCTTCTGATCCTCGGTGCCTTCTGGGAACGGATCCGCGCGGCGCTGCTGCGCCTGGTGCCGTTCCTTCCGCTCGACCGCCTTCCCCCCAGCGTGTGAGACCATGACCGACCTGACCCCCCGCGAGATCGTCTCGGAACTCGACCGTTTCATCATCGGCCAGGCCGATGCCAAGCGCGCCGTCGCGGTGGCGCTGCGCAACCGCTGGCGCCGCAAGAAGCTCGCCGACGACATCCGCGACGAGGTGTACCCGAAGAACATCCTGATGATCGGCCCGACCGGCGTCGGCAAGACGGAGATCTCCCGACGCCTCGCCAAGCTGGCGAAGGCCCCGTTCCTCAAGGTCGAGGCGACCAAGTTTACCGAAGTCGGCTATGTCGGCCGCGATGTCGAATCGATCATCCGAGACCTGGTCGACGCCGCCATGATCGAGACGCGCGAGCGGATGCGCGACGAGGTCAAGGCCCGCGCCCACGACGCCGCCGAGACCCGCGTGATCGAGGCCCTGGCGGGCGAGGGCGCCCGGCCACAGACGCGCGAGATGTTCCGCACCAAGCTGCGCGCGGGCGAGCTCGACGATACCGAGATCGAGGTGACCGAGGCCGCGCCACAGATTTCCATGCCCGAGATCCCCGGAATGCAGGGCGGGATGATGAATATCGGCGACCTCTTCAAGGGTTTCGGCGGCCGCCGCGCCCGTCGCAAGATGCGCGTCGCCGACAGCTACGAGGTACTGATCGCCGAGGAGGCCGACAAGCTTCTCGACGACGAGCAGGTGAAGATCGCGGCGCTGAGCGCGGTGCAGGAGAACGGCATCGTCTTCCTCGACGAGATCGACAAGGTCGCCGCCCGGGCCGAGACGCGCGGCGCCGATGTGTCGCGCGAGGGTGTCCAGCGCGACCTCCTGCCGCTGATCGAGGGCACGACCGTCTCGACCAAGCACGGGCCGGTCAAGACCGACCATATCCTCTTCATCGCAAGCGGAGCCTTCCACATCGCCAAGCCCTCGGACCTCCTCCCCGAGCTTCAGGGCCGCTTGCCGATCCGGGTGGAGCTTCGTGCGCTGACCGAGGCGGATTTTGTCCGCATCCTGACCGAGACCGACAATGCGCTGACCCGCCAGTATTCGGCGCTGATGGGGACCGAGGAAGTGACGGTCACCTTCACGCCCGAGGGCATCGCGGCGCTGGCCCGCATCGCTGCCGAGGTCAACCAGGCGGTCGAGAATATCGGTGCGCGCCGGCTCTACACCGTGATGGAGCGGGTCTTCGAGGAACTGTCATTCACTGCCCCGGACCGCGGGGGCGAGACGGTCACCGTCGATGCCGATTTCGTCGAGAAGAACCTGGGCGAGCTGTCGCGGTCGGCGGACCTGAGCCGCTATGTGCTCTGAACGGAACACTTTTGGCAGATCGGCGTTCGAAAGAGGCGCGAAGCGTCCCGGATTCTGGTAGGATTCACCCATGAAACTCGTGTTGATCAGTCTGGC
>JBNLCA010000259.1:0-3313 GCA_050303575.1 Paracoccaceae bacterium | reverse complement strand
GCCGGCCGAGGCGGCCCTGAGCAGCATCGCGCCCAGCGCGAGGTCGGCGCCAAGCCGGTAGCCCAGCTCGGCCGACCCCTTCCCGGACTCCGCCGCCTCGCGCAGGGCGGAAAGTCTCTTCGCCTCGTCGCGGCTCAGCCTCAGTGCCTCGGGCACATCCTCGCCGCCCAGCGCCGCCAGCCGCAGGATCGCATCCGGCGCCCGGCCTGCCTCGGCCTCGAGATGCACCAGAGGCGCCAGCGCCCGGTGGTCCGACCCCGGCAGGGTTCGCGCCAGGGCCCCCGCCTGCGCCATCGCCGCGACCGAGGGCGCGGGGTCCGGCGCGGCGAGGAGCTTCTTCAGCTCGGCCCCGATCCGTTCCTTGGAAAGTGTCTCTATTCCGGCCGAATTCGCCGCACAGGCAGCCAGGCCGTCCGCGTCCAGCCCGGCCTCGTCATCTCCGTACCAGGCGTGAAAACGGAAGAAGCGGAGGATCCTGAGATAGTCCTCGCGGATGCGGTCCTCGGCCGAACCGACGAACCGCACCCGGCGCGCCAGAAGGTCGGGAAGACCGCCCAGGGGGTCGATGACCTCGCCCCCCGCATCGGCATAAAGCGCGTTCATGGTGAAGTCGCGCCGCATCGCGTCGTCCTCGATCCGGTCGGCATAGGCGACCACCGCGCGGCGCCCGTCCGTCTCGACGTCGCGGCGGAAGGTGGTGACCTCGATCCCCTCGCCGTCCGCCACCACGGTCACCGTTCCGTGGTCGATGCCGGTCGGGACCGCCTTCAGGCCCGCCGTCTCGGCCAGGTCCATCACCCGGTCGGGCGGCGCGTCGGTCGAGATGTCGATGTCTCCCGGCGGTAATCCATAAAGCGCGTTCCGGACCGTGCCCCCGACGTAGTAGGCCCGGTACCCTGCACCGGTCAGCATCGCCATCACCGCGCGCGGCGCCCGAGCCGAAAGCCAGTCGGCTTCTATCCTCACGTTCGTACCCTCTCGGCGATGCGGCGCAGGATGCGTGCCGTCGCGCCCCAGATGTAATAGGGACCGTAGGGCACCGCGTAATACCGCCGTTTCGAGCCAAGCCACATGCGGCCCTCGACCACGTAGTTCGCCGGTTCCATCACATGCGCCAGGGGAACGGTGAAAACCTCGTCCACCTCGCCAGCCTCGGGCACCGGGGTGAACGCGCCCGAGACCCAGCCCAGAACCGGTGTCACCGTGAAGGACGTCACCGTCTCGTGCGGCGGCAGCGCGCCCAGCACCTCGACCGAGGCGCGAGGCAGGCCAACCTCTTCCTCGGCCTCGCGCAGGGCGGCGCCCACCGGGCCATCGTCACCCGGATCGACCTTGCCGCCCGGAAAGGCGATCTGGCCGGGATGATGCTTGAGCCGCGACGAGCGCTTGGTCAGCAGAAGCCGCGGTGCGCTCTCGGGTCCGAGGCAGGTAACGAGCACGCCGGCGGGCGTGAGCGCCCGGCCCTTCGGCTTGAACTCGGGGTTCAGGTCGAAGTCCGAACTCTCGCCGCCCGCCGTGCGTGCCGCGCTGCGAAAGGCTTCAGCCAGCGTCACCCTTGGGCTCCTCGGCCTCGAAGCCCAGCGTTCTGGGGTCGAACTCGTAATGCGCCCCGCAGAACTGGCAGTCGGCGGTCACGATCCCCTGCTCGGTCGTCATGTGGCCGATATCCTTGGCCGAATAGATCGACAGCGACTGGCGCACCTTGTCCTCCGAGCAGGAACAGCCGAACGTCACCGGCTGCGCGTCGAAGACCCGCGGCCGTTCTTCGTGGAAGAGGCGCACCAGAAGTTCCGTCGGCTGCACCGAGGGGCCGACCAGTTCCAGGTCCTCGACCGTGTCGAGAAGCAAGTTCGCCCGGCTCCAGTTCTCCTCGGCGTCGCCGTCTACGATGTCGCCGGCGATCAGAAGGCCGCCGGCGCCCGAACCGCCGTCACGGGCGACATGTTCGCCCGCCTCGGGCATGTGCTGCAGCATCACGCCACCGGCACGCCAGCCGTCCTGCCCGCCCGGCATCAGCGAGCGGCCGAAGGTCAGCGCGAAGCGCGTCGGCAGCTGTTCGGACTGGGCGAAATAGGTCTCGGCGCAGGCCGCGAGCGACCCGCCGGCAAGCGGCGTGATGCCCTGGTAAGGGGTCATGCCCTCGCCCTGGTCGATCAGGATCGCGAAATAGCCCTCGCCGATCTGGCTGAAGGGATCGGCAGTTTCGTCAAGCCTCTCGGCGTCGTAACTCGCCCAAGCGCGGATGCGGGCCGGCACGCCATCGTCGGTCGGCGCATAATAGTCGGTCGCCACGATGCGGATCGGGCCGTTGCCACGCACCTGGATCGAGAGCCGCCAGCGCAGCTTGATGGTCTGCCCGATCAGCGCGGTCAGAAGCGCGGCCTCGGCCACCAGCGCCTCGACGGGTGCGGGATAGTCGTGCTGCGCCAGCATCCGGTCGAGCGCGGAATCGAGCCGCGCCACGCGGCCACGGATGTCCGAGCGGTCGAGTTGAAACGGCAGGACGGTATCGTCCCAAGCGATTTGAGCGGCAGTCGTCATGGCAATATCCGGGGGTTATTAGGCATTCGCCTTGCGTTCGAGGCAAGTATATAGGTGCAGGCGCAGAAATTCGAAAGGTGGGGCATGATCCGCAGGTTCGGCGAGCCGGTCGAGAAGGAAATCGCGTATCGGCACAGGCCCGGCGTCTATGCCGTGCTCCTGCTCGGCGGGGACGTCCTCCTGACCCACCAGATGGAGCCGACGCCCGAGGTCCAGCTGCCCGGCGGCGGTATCAACCCGGGCGAACAGGTGCTGCCCGCGCTTCACCGCGAGGTGCTGGAAGAGACCGGCTGGACCATCGCGGCGCCCCGCAAGCTGGGCACCTACCGGCGCTTCGCCTGGATGCCGGAATACAAGCTCTGGGCCGAGAAGGTCTGCCACCTCTACCTCGCCCGCCCGGTTCGCCGGCTCGGCCCACCGAGCGAGGAGGGCCACACAGCGATCTGGGCGCCGATCGAGGTCGCGGCCGGAATCGTGGCGAACGAAGGCGAACGGCATTGCCTCGAGAAGCTGGCGTCGCATGCAAGCGGGTTGTCAGGGCGCATGCAGATCTAGGCTTTGCCATTTGTTTTCAATGGCGTGTGCGCGTTTCTTAAGGCGCGCCACGTCTTGGCTGGCCGCGCATCCGCCCGCCCGCCAGAAACGTTACTTCCGAAAGATCAGGACTATCTCAGCCGCCCGTGACCAGCGTCCACCAGATCTTGCCGGTGGGCTCCTGGTAGAACGAGAAGCCGAGGTCGCGGGCCGTGGGGTCGAGCATGACGCGGCGGGT
>JBNLCA010000258.1:0-1873 GCA_050303575.1 Paracoccaceae bacterium | reverse complement strand
TCCAGAGGACCGCGAGCGTTGCGAACCCGATGCGGCCGGCAAGACCGCCCTGGGCATCAAGCGCGATGCGCAGGCCCGCAGCGCCGCCGATCAGGATGGCAAGGACATAGACGCGACCGATCCAGCGGTGCAGCACCGGGCGGGTGGTGCGCAGGCGCGTCCAGAACTGGAACGGCATCAGGAGGAGCGCGGTCGATCCGCCGAGGACATGCGCCCAGAAGGCCGATGCGTTGGCCAGCTGATGGAGCATTGCCGGAAAGCCGGTCTCGATCCCCAGCGCGAGGATGCGGAACGAGACGAGCGCGACGAGGACCGAGGTGACCCAGAAGAGGCCACGGGCAATGGTGGACGGCATGCGACTCTCCTCAAGTTGACAGTGTCAAGATACGCCGAAACTTGACACTGTCAACATCGTTCTGCGAGGTAGGGGAATGAGTGACCGCCCCCATCATCACGGCAACCTGCGGGCGGCGCTGATCGATGCGGCGCTTGCGATCCTGGACGAGGGCGGGGTCGAGGCGCTGACCCTGCGCAAGGCGGCGGCAAGGGCCGGCGTCTCGCACGCTGCGCCGGCGCACCATTTCAACGGCAAGCACGGGCTGGTCGTGGCGCTTGCGGCACACGGGTTCCGCACCTTCACTGACCTGATGGAAGAGGAGCGGCTCCGCCACGGAAAGGATCCGCAGGCGCAGCTTCTGGGGATCTGCGAGGGCTATATCCGATTCTCGCGCGAGCAGCGGGCGCTCTTCCAGCTGATCTTCCGTACGGACTTCAGGAAGGATGTGAGCGACGAGTTGCGAGAGGCATCCGCGGCGGCCTACGGGCTGCTGGCCGAGGTTTGCGCACTTTTTGAGCCGTCGCCGAACGGGCCGGGGGTGAACGAGGTAATGGTCTGGTCGCTGGTCCATGGCTACGCGAGCCTGAGCCAGCAGCGGCAAGGCAGCGCCTGGCCGTCGGGGCGGGCAATCGGGTTCGAGGACATCCTGCCGGCGCTGACGCCGAGAGACTAGCGCAGCACCGTCCGGCGGATCAGGTCGAGCCGGTTCTCGCGAAAGGTGTCGGCGCTCCACCCGCGCTCGACGACGAGGTGGCGCCAGGCGTCGAGATGGGTGAAGGACCAGGTGAGGTCGGCGGCAGCGGCGGGCGTCAGGCCGCGGGCCAGGTGGCCCTTCGCGCCGAGGCGGGTGCAGAGATCGAGGAACCGGGCGTGGAGGCTGCCGACCATCCGGTCGTTGAACACTTGCGCCGCGTCCGGGTCGGTGACGGCGGCAGCGCCGAGGAGCGAGCCGACGGGGTAGATCTCGGGCAAGTGCATGAGCCACGCCTCGACGAAGGCCAGGAGCGTTCCGGGTGCTTCGCCGCGTCCCGACGCGATCTCGGCCATCTGCCGGGAATAGGGGCTCTGGCCGTCGGCACGGCGGGCCATCGCGGTCAGTAGCCCGGCGCGGTTGCCGAAGGCGAGATAGATCGACTGCCGCGTCACGCCGGCCTCTTTCGCAATCGCAGAAAGAGACGCGCCGGTCACGCCGCCCTTTACGATAAGGGCCCATGCCGCATCTAGGATGGCGTCCGAGGTCTCGGGGGAGAGCGGCGAAGCTTTCACTTTACACCTGTAAAGTCGCGAGTTACTTTACAGGTGTAAACCGATTCCGGAGAGATCACCATGCCTGGGATGTCGCTTGCCGATCTGATCACCAACGGACCGCACGTCGCGATGGGTGTGGTGGTCCTCTACCTCTTCTGGCGGACGCTTCTGTCCGTGAAGGGCGGCGCGGTGCATCGCAGGCACGGACGGTGGTACCTGCTGGTCGTGGTGCCGCTGCTTCTCAGCGTGCTGCCGATCATGCTGAAGGCGGTGGCGGACGAGGGGCCG
>JBNLCA010000257.1:0-3860 GCA_050303575.1 Paracoccaceae bacterium | reverse complement strand
TGTCCTTCGTGGTGAACACCGATCTCGTCGACAACGTGCCGCAGGACTGGCCGGACCTCCTGAAGCCGGAATATGCCAACGCTGTGGCGCTGGCGGGCGACCCGCGCGCCTCGAACCAGGCGATCCTCGGTGTCATGGCCGCCGGCATGTCGACCGGCGCAGAGCCGGGCGCAGCCTCGGCCGCGGCCGGGCTCGACTTCTTCAAGCAGCTGAACGAGGTGGGCAATTTCGTTCCGGTCATCGGAAAGGCCGGCACCATCGCCCAGGGCGCGACGCCGATCGTCATCGCCTGGGACTATAACGGCCTCGCCTGGCGCGACGAGCTGGCCGGCAACCCGCCGCTCGAGATCGTCGTTCCGAAGTCGGGCGTCCTCGCAGGCGTCTACCTGCAGGCGATCTCGGCCTATGCGCCGCAGCCGAACGCGGCGAAGCTGTGGATGGAGTATCTCTATTCCGACGAGGGTCAGCTCGGCTGGCTCGCGGGCTACTGCCACCCGATCCGCTTCAACGACATGGCCGCGCGCGGCGTGATCCCGCAGGAGATGCTGGACGCCCTGCCCCCGGCCGAGGCCTACGAGGCCGCCGTCTTCCCGACGCTCGACCAGCTCACCGGCAACGCCGACGGCGTGAAGGCCGGCTGGGACAGCGTTGTCGGCGCGAACGTCCAGTAACCGACCCGGCCGCCCGCCCCCACGCCGGGGCGGGCGGCACATTTGAAGGGGACAGGGATGAGCCAAGCGCGCCGGACGCTGCCGTGGCACTGGCTGGGCATTGTGCCCTTCGTCGCCTTTGCGCTGCTGTTCCTGATCCTGCCGACGCTGCAGATCGTCGTCGGCGCCTTCCAGACGCCCGAGGGCGACCTGACGCTCGAGAACATCCGGGGCCTCTTCACCCCCTCGATCATGGCGTCCTACTGGATCTCGATAAAGATCTCGTTCGCATCGGCGCTGCTGGGCTGCCTGATCGGCTTCGCCATGGCCGCCGCGATGGTGCTGGGCGGCCTTCCCGGCTGGGTGCGCGGGCCGCTGCTGACCTTCTCGGGCGTCGCCTCGAACTTCGCCGGCGTGCCGCTCGCCTTCGCTTTCCTTGCCACGCTTGGCCGGGTCGGCCTAGTCACCCTGATCCTGAAGAACTGGTTCGGCGTGAACATCTACACGATGGGCTTCAACATCCTCAGCTTCTGGGGCCTGACCATCGTGTACCTGTTCTTCCAAATCCCGCTCATGGTGCTGATCATCACCCCGGCGCTCGACGGGCTGAAGAAGGAATGGCGCGAGGCGGCCGAGTGCCTGGGCGCGTCGGGTCCGCAATACTGGCGCATGGTGGCGCTGCCGATCCTGACACCATCGCTGATGGGGACCTTCGCGCTTCTCTTCGCCAATTCCTTCGGCGCCGTCGCCACCGCCATCGCGCTGACCGGCTCGTCGCTCTCGATCGTGCCCATCGTCCTCTTCGCCCAGATCAGGGGCGACGTGCTCGGCAACCCGCATCTCGGCTACGCGCTGGCCTTCGGCATGATCGTCGTCACCGCCATCGCCAACTTCGCCTATGTCTGGCTGCGTGCACGGTCCGAGAGGTGGCTGAAATGACCCGCTTCTGGTCCTGGCTCGCGCTCGCCTTCGGCACGATCTACTTCGCGCTGCCGCTGATCGGCACACTGGAATTCTCGCTGAGGAAGCGCCGCGGCGAATACTCCCTCGACGCCTATCGCGAGGTGCTTGGCGATCCGCAGTTCCAGGCGACCTTCGGCTATTCGGTCGTCATGGCGCTCTTCACCATCGTCATGGGCGTGCTTCTGGTCCTGCCCACCGCCTACTGGGTCCGGCTGAAGCTGCCGCGCCTGCGGCCGGTGCTGGAATTCGTCACGCTGCTGCCGCTGGTCATTCCGCCCATCGTCATCGTCTTCGGCTACATCCGCCTTTACAACACCTCGTCCTTCCTGCCGCTGACCGGCTCGGCCTTCGGCACCAACCTTCTCCTGATGCTGGGCTACACCACGCTGGCGCTGCCCTACATGTACCGCGCCATCGACACCGGCCTGAGGACGATCGACGTCGCCACCCTGACCGAAGCGGCGCAGAGCCTCGGCGCGGGCTGGATCACGATCCTTTCGCGCATCATCCTGCCCAACACGCTGGTCGCGGTGCTCTCGGGCGCGTTCCTGACCTTCGCCATCGTCATCGGCGAGTTCGTCCTCGCCGCGCTTCTGAACCGCCCGGCCTTCGGGCCCTACATGCAGCTTCTGGGCGCCAACAAGGCCTACGAGCCCGCCGCGCTCGCCGTCATCGCCTTCTCGATCACCTGGGCCTGCATGGGCGTGATCCAGCTCGTCACCCGCTTCCAGAAACACGCCAGGGCCGCCCGCTGATGTCCTTCCTGACCATCGACCATCTCGAGAAAAGCTTCGGCCCGCACCGCGTGGTGAAGGATTTCAACCTATCCGTCGACAAGGGCGAGTTCGTCTCGCTCCTCGGCCCGTCGGGCTGCGGCAAGACAACGGTCCTGCGCATGGTCGCGGGCTTCGAGACACCGAGTTCGGGCGCGATCTCGATCGACGGAAGGGACGTCGTGCGCCTGCGCCCGAACCAGCGCAACATCGGCATGGTGTTCCAGGCCTATGCCCTGTTCCCGAACCTGACGGTGGCCGAGAACGTCGCCTTCGGGCTGAAGGTCAAGGGCATGGGCAAGGCCGAACGGACGAGCCGCGTCGCCGAGATGCTGGCGCTGATCGGCCTGCCGGACCTCGGCGGACGCTACCCGTTCCAGCTCTCGGGCGGCCAGCAGCAGCGGGTGGCGCTGGCCCGGGCGCTTGCGCCACAGCCGCAGGTCCTGCTGCTGGACGAGCCGCTGTCGGCGCTCGACGCCAAGATCCGCGTCTCGCTGAGGGACGAGATCCGCGAGATCCAGAAACGCCTCGGCATCACCACGATCTTCGTCACTCACGATCAGGAAGAGGCGCTCTCGATGTCGGACCGGATCGTGGTGATGCATGGCGGCATCGCCGAACAGGTCGGCGCGCCGTTCGAGATCTACAACCGCCCGGCAACGCGCTTCGTGGCCGAGTTCGTCGGCACGCTGAACCTGATCGAGGCGGACGTTACCGACCCCGCCTCGGGCGCGGTGACGATCGCCGGCACCCCGGTGGCGCTGGGTCGCACGGTGCCCGCGGGCCGGGTGACGCTGGCGCTGCGCCCCGAGGTGGTGGCCCTCGGCCGTGCCGAAGGTCGCGACACGGTCCTGCCGGGCAGGATCGCCGAGGTCCATTTCCTCGGCTCGGTCATCCGCATCCGCGCCGAGGTCGGCGGCGCACTGGTGTCGCTCGACACGTTCAACCGCCCCGACACCCCGCCACCGGCGGTCGGCGCCGCGGTCGACCTCTCGCTGCGCGCCTCCGACCTCCTCGTTCTCGAAGGCTGAGTTCCGGGTCGGAGTCCCCCGCCGGCTCTCGGCGCCGGAGCTGCGCTCCGTCCCGTCGCCCGACGGGCCCGGCCGCGCTTCGCGCGGGGCTTTCGGTGGCCTCGGCTCCGCCTCGGCAGGAAGGGGGCTGCCTGCCCCCTCTTGAGCCTGCGGCTCAATTCACCCCCGAGAATATTTGAGACCAAAAGAGCGACTTGGAGCGTCAGCCTGCTTCCTTGTGCCGAAAATACTCCGGGCGAGTCGCCCGTCAGGGCGACGGGGGCAGAGCCCCAGCCGAAGCGAAGCGGAGGCAAACCGGGGAAGCTCCCGAGCGCAGCAAGGCCGCCGAAAGCCCCGCGCGCCAGCGCGGACAGGCCCAACCGCAGGTGACACGTGCCAACATGCCGAGGAAGCGCGTCAGCGTCCCTGTCCGGGCCGGACTGCCTCAGCTCTTGCCGACGTTC
>JBNLCA010000256.1:0-5446 GCA_050303575.1 Paracoccaceae bacterium | reverse complement strand
AGGATCAGCGCCCAGAGCGTGTTCACAAGGCCGGTCTGCACCATCATCTCGAGGATCGCGACGGTGCCGATGCGGATCGGAATCATGATGCCGAGCGCGAGATAAAGACCCATCAGCATGTTGCCGCGGAACCGGTATTCGGAAAGCGCGTAGGCCGCCATCGCCCCGAAGAGCAGGATGAAGAAGAGCGACCCGACGGTCACGATCATCGAGTTCTGGAAGTAGAGGAAGAAATCCCCCTGCTTCAGAACCGTCTGGTAGCCGATCATCGAAAAAGTCTCGGAGTCCGGCAGGGCGAGCGGTTCGCGGAAGATCGCCTTTCGGGTCTTGAAGGAGTTGATCAGGATCACGAAGACCGGGAAGAGCGCGATCAGCGTGTAGAGGATCAGCGCGCCGTGCATCAGCGCGGTGTTCGTACGGCTCGAACGGGCGCGGTTCACAGCTGATACCTCCTCAGCCGCGTCTGGATCGCAAAGAGGTAGATGCAGACCCCGACTAGGATGATCGCGAACATCGCCGCCGCGATGGCCGATCCCATGTGCGGGTCGCCCAGTTGCAGCTGGAAGCCGAAGAAGGTGCGGTACATGAACGTGCCGAGGATGTCGGTCGCGAAGTCAGGCCCCGCGAGCGCTCCTTGGGCGGCATAGATCAGGTCGAAGGCGTTGAAGTTGCCGACGAAGGTCAGGATCGAGATGATCCCGATCGAGGGCAGGATGAGGGGCAGCTTGATCTTCCAGAAGGCCGCCATGCCGGTGATACCGTCGACCTCGCCCGCCTCGAGGATCTCGTCGGGGATCGACAGAAGCGCAGCGTAGATCAGCATCATCGGGATGCCGACGAACTGCCAGACCGAGACGAGTGCCAGCGCCGTCAGCGCATATTCCTCTTTCCCCAGCCACGGCGCGTAGAGGAACTTGAGCCCCACCGCATCCAGCATTTCAGGCGCGATGCCCCAGATCGGCGACAGGATCAGTTTCCAGGCGAAGCCGACGATGACGAAGCTGAGGATCGTCGGGATGAAGATGGCCGAGCGGTAAAGCGCCGCGAAGCGCAGGCGCGGGTGCGACAGGATCGCGGCGAGCGCGACGCCGATCGGGTTCTGCACCAGCATGTGGATGAGGAAGAACCAGAAGTTGTTGCCGAGCGCGTTCCAGAACTGCTCGGACCAGATCGGATCGAGGAAGAGGCGGCGGAAATTCTCGAGCCCGACGAAGACGCGCTCCTGGTCGATCTTGGAGAAGAAGGACAGCCTGAGCGTGTTGAAGAGCGGCCAGATCATCACGGCCGTGTAGACCGCGACCGCGGGTGCAAGAAACACGGCGATGTGCCATCTGATCTGCGCTTTCGCGGCCACGTCCGTCCCCCTTTCGGAGAGGCCCCGGGGTGATCCCCGGGGCCAGTCGCTTACTTCTGCGGATCGTACCACGAGGCGAGGCCGTCCTGCAGGCGCATGGCTGCATCCTCGGGCGTCTCGGTACCCTTGATCACGGCCGCCGACGCGTTCCAGGTCTCGTTCTCAAGGTTCGGCGTGCCGCGCGACAGGATCTGGTAGGTCGAGCGGATGGTCGTCTCGCACTTGCCGCGCCACGACAGGAACTCGGCCGCCAGCGGATCCTCGACCGTCACCGGCTCGCTCGAGAGCGGGTAGAAGCCGGGCAGCGCGTTCGCGAAGATCGTCGCGAACTCGGGCGAGGCGACCCAGTCGAGGAAGGTACGTGCGGCCTCGGGGTTCGGCGTCTTGGCGTTCATGCCGATGCCGATGTCGGTGTGGTCCGAGATGTAGCAGGTGTCACCCGCGTTCACGACCGGCGGCGGGAAGGCGCCCATCTCGAAATCGGCCTGGGTGTTGAAGCCCGAGACCTCCCAGCTTCCCGCCGGATAGATCGCGGCGCGGCCGAGCGTGAAGAGGTTCTGGCTGTCGGGATAGGTCTGCGCCTCGAACCCGTCGCCGAGATAGGGACCCCACTTGGCGAGCTCGCGGTAGGGCGCGACCCAGTCCTCGTCGGTCAGCTTCTGGCTGCCGTCGATCAGCGCGAGACGCCCTTCCTCGCCCTTCCAGTAGGTCGGACCGATGTTCTGGTAGCCCATCGTCGCGGCTTCCCACTGGTCGTTGGTGCCCATCGCCATCGGGATGTAGGTGCCGTCTTCCTTGATCTTGTCGAGGATGGCGTAGAAGTCCGCGACCGTCGCCGGCGGCTCGATGCCCAGCTCGGCGAAGGCGTCCTTGTTGTAGATGAAGCCGTGGATGACCGAGCCCATCGGCACGCAGAACGGATGCGCGCCGTCGTCGGTGATCCAGGCCGACTTCGCCACGTCCGAGAAGTTCGCCATGCCCGGCAGATCGGCGAGATCGGCAAGGTGCCCCGCTTCGTAGAGCGCCAGTGAAGCATCGAACGGACGGCAGGTGATGATGTCGCCCGCCGAGCCGGCCTCGAGCTTCGAGTTCAGCGCGGCGTTGTACTCGGTCGGGGCCGAGGGCGTGAACTGGACCTTGATCCCGGGATGCGACGCCTCGAAGGCCGGAATGATCTGGTCCTGCCAGATGGCGAGGTCGTCGTTGCGCCAGCTTTCGATCGTCAGCGTAACGTCCTGCGCGCTTGCGCCGGTCGCCACCAGCGCCGTTGTCAGAAGCGCGATCCTCATCGTTGTGCGTGTCATTGTTACCTCCTTGTTGAGCTTTCTTCGTTCATCCGCGCCAAGGCGGCGCGCAGGTTTTCGTGCGATTCGGCGAGCAGGACCTTCGCGTCGTCCGGGGCCATCCGTCCGGCCGCGATCAGGACGGCGGGCTTCACCTCGCCGCCGGCCGCGTCGAGAGCATCCCTTGCGGCATCCGGGCCGACGCCCGCGATCCGTCCGACGATACCCGCCGCGCGGGCACGGAGCTTGGCGTTGTCGGCGCGCAAGTTGACCATCAGCCCGTCATGGATGTGGCCAAGCTCGACCGCCATCAGCGTCGAGAGCATGTTGAGCGCGATCTTCTGCGCCGTCCCCGCCCCCATCCGGGTCGACCCCGACAGAAGCTCTGGCGGCGTGGCTAGAAGGATCGGGTGGTCGGCCGCCGCAAGGAGCGCCGACCCGGGATTGTTGGCGATGCCGATGACGGCGGCGCCGCGCGACCGCGCGACTGCCACGCCGGCAAGGGTGAAGGGTGTCGTGCCGCTGGCCGAGACCGCGATCACCGTGTCACGGTCGGTCAGGCCGGCCAGCGCGTGATCGATGCTGTCGGTGTCGTCCTCGGTATCGCCCGGCATCTCGACGCCGGTCGGCAGGCCGCCCGCCATGTGGATGCGAAGCTGGCCAGCCGGGATCGAGAAGGTGCCGCCCAGTTCCTGCGCGTCCGACGCGGCCATCAGGCCGGAAGACCCGGCGGCGATGTAATGCAGCGTGCCGTCCGCGCGGATCGTTCGCGCCATCGCGGCCGCGGCGTCGGAGATCGCTTCAGCGGCCGCGCGCACCGCCTGGGCGGCGGCGACCTGACCCTCGACCAGAATGTCCGCCACCTCGTGCAGGGGCCGCTGGTCGATCCCCTGCGCCTGACTGTGCGGTGCCTCTGTCGTGCGGTCGATCAAGCGATTCCCCCTGGATGTTGGCTATAATACCTTTTAAATACCTTTTGTCTAATCCTTTGTGACACGTGCATTGCACGGCCCAAAACTGGCGCATAATCCACCTCCTGGTCCCATTTCGGCCTTTCCTTTTGGCAATAGGTATCATATAGGTATCAGAATGAGCAGCTCGGCGCAGATGCAGGTCATTGCCATAGACGGCGGCGGGACACGCTGCCGGCTGGCGTTTGACCGCGGCGGCGAGACGGTCGTGGTCGAGGCCGGTGCGGCCAATGTCTCGACCGATTTCGACGGCACCGTACACGCCCTGACGGACGGGCTCGGTCGCCTGGCCGAGCGGACCGGCCTCACCCCGGACGCCCTCGCCGCCTTCCCTGTCTTCGCCGGGCTTGCCGGGGTGACCGGCTCCGGCCTCGCCGGTCGGCTTGCTGCGGCGCTCCCCTTCGCGCGGATCCGGATCGAGGACGACCGGCGCTCCGCGTTGCGCGGCGCGCTCGGCCGGGCCGAGGGGCTGATCGCCCATTGCGGCACGGGCTCGTTCCTTGCCGCGCAGATCGGCGGCGAGGTCCGTCTGGCCGGCGGCTGGGGCCATGTGCTGGGCGACGAGGCCTCGGCCTTCTGGATCGGCCGCGAGGCGCTGCGCGTCACGCTCGACGTCGTCGACGGGCTTTGCGCGCCGTCGGCCCTGTCCGAACGGCTGCTAGCCGACCACGCCGGCGCGCCCGGCATCGTCCGGTTCGCTGGGACACGGACGCCGCCCGAAGTCGGCGCGCTCGCGCCCGTGGTGACGACCTTCGCCGCCGACGGCGAAGTTCTGGCGCGGCGCGTGATGCAGGCGGGCGCGGACTATATCACCCGGACGTTGACCGACCTTGGCTGGACACCGGGCCGGACAATCTGCCTGACCGGCGGCATCGGTCCGCAGTACCGGACGTACCTTCCCGCCGCGATGCAGGCCGACCTCGCCCCGCCGAAGGGCGAACCTCTGGCCGGCGCCATCGACCTCGCCCGCGACTTCGCGCAAGAGGCCCCGGCATGAGCGTCGCTTCCTTCCTCGCCCCTGACGGCTGGCTCGCGCCCGACGGCGGACCGCGGTACCTCCAGCTGCGCCGCCGCCTCGAGGAGGGAATCGAGACCGGCCTTCTGCAACCCAACAGCTCGCTGCCGCCCGAGCGCGAGATCGCCGAGATCACCGAACTCTCGCGCGTGACGGTCCGCAAGGCGATCCAGGAACTCGTCCGCGAGGGCGTCATCGAACAGCGCCGCGGGTCGGGCTCGTTCATCCGCGAGCCGATGCCGCGGGTCGAACAGTCGCTCTCGCACCTGACCTCGTTCACCGAGGACATGCGCAATCGCGGCATGGAGACGACGTCGAAATGGCTCGAGCGCGGAGTCTTCCTGCCGACGCCGCAGGAGGTCGCGGTCCTAGGCATCGCCGACGGCGGTCAGGTCGCCCGCATCTATCGGCTGCGCGAGGCCGGCGGCCGGCCGATGGCGCTGGAACGCGCCGCCCTGCCGCTCGACATCCTGCCCAACCCGCTCGAGGTCGCGACGTCGCTTTACGAGGTGCTCGATCGGCTGGGCTGCCGACCGGTGCGCGCCGTCCAGAAGATCTCGGCGATCAACCTTGCAGCGCCCGAAGCGGCGCTGCTGCATGTCGCCGAGGGCGCGGCGGGCCTCAGCATCGAGCGCACCTCGTTCCTGGCATCGGGCCGGGTCGCCGAACTCACCCGCTCGCTTTATCGCGGCGACGCCTACGATTTCGTGGCCGAGCTGCGCATCTGAACGAAAGGCTGCTGCCATGTCCGCCCCGCAATCGAAGATGCGCCAGGAGATCCTGGAAATACCCGCCGCCGTCGAGCGGCTGCTGACCCAGGGCG
>JBNLCA010000255.1:0-10608 GCA_050303575.1 Paracoccaceae bacterium | reverse complement strand
CGTCACCTTGTCGATGCGGCCCGAAAGGTAGCGCATCGCCCGCAGTTCGCGGTTTTCGTTGGGGAAGCGATAGGCGCGGCCGCGCTGGATCGTCTCGCCGGACGACAGCGGGATTTCCTGGTACCAGGTTGCGCTGTCGGGATAGAGACCGATGACGGTGTTGGGAAAGAGGTTGTAGTAGCTCCAGCGCCTTGCCTGCACGCCCTCAAGCGGGCTCGCCTCTACCAGCTTCTTGTAGGCCCTGACCGACCAGAGCCGCCCGGGCCCTTCGTTGAAGACGCCGTCCGAACGCGAGGTTCCGCCCATCCAGTCGCTGTCGGTGTAGCCGTCGCCATAAAGATCATGCAGCGCCGGATGCGCCTGCCGCACGTGGTAGCCCTCGTTGTCGACGTCGCGCAGGCACTTCCAGTTGGCAGGCAGCCGGTCCTCCCAGTCGTTCTCTGGGATGCGGACCATCCCGGCGACATCGACGCCTTCGAAATCGGCGTCGTAGGGCGCCATGATCTCGGCGACCGAGGATTGGTCCGACGGCTCGAACCGGACGAAGAGGAAGCCGTTCCAGACTTCCAGTTCCAGCGGCTTCAGCCCCCATTCCGCCTTGTCGAGTTCCGGGAAGCTTGCCCGTTCGGCGATGCCCCTCAGCGTTCCGTCGAGATTGTAGCTCCAGCCATGGAACGGGCAGATCAACGCCTTGTTGCAGCGGCCCTTCTCGCCCGTCGCCACCCGCGTCCCGCGATGTCGGCAGATGTTGTGGAAGGCGCGCGGCATCCGGTCGTGACCGCGCAGCACCAAGGCCCGCTCGCCGGCTATGTCGAGCGTGACGTAGTCCCCCGGCTCGGGAATGTCCGAGACGTGGCCCGCGATCTGCCACATGCGGCGGAAGAGCCGCTCCTGCTCTAGCGCAAAGATGGCATCCGAATGGTAGGCCCAGGCGGGCAGACCCCGCCGGTCCCAGTCCTTGATGTCCTTGGCCATTTGGCAATCCAGCCGCCGGGCCGGAAGCCCCTGACGCGGTCCCATCGGAAATTTGAGCGTGCACTCAAATTACCCGACCCGGGCAGTTTTGCCAAGCCAGATTTGAGCGCTCGCACAAACTTTCGCCATAAGGCGGATCAGCGCGTGACGGACTCGATTGAAATCGAACGCTTTTTCAGCTCGGAATGGAGCGCCGGGACGACGCGCAGGTTCTCGACCGCCGCCGCCAGCGCCTCGCCGATGCGGCGGACCTCCGCCCCCGGCGTTGCTACGCGCCAAACCAAGCGGCGGGCCACACCGTCGTCGTAGACGATCTCGACGCCGCCGGAGCGGCCCTTGCGCAGGCCGAGGAAATCGTATCCTCCGCGCGAGGAATGGAATGCTTCGATATGTGCCATCGGGCGAACTCTTGTTGTTGGGGCTGCCTCGCGCCCAACGGTGAATCCGCCCCGCCTTCGCGTCAATTCACGAGCCTGAGATAGGCGGCCGGAGAGTCCGCCCGGCCACAGCTATCGGCAGGAAATGGCCTGAGATCAGTTGTTGGCGGACGAGCCTTCGCCCTCGGGCGCCGAGAATTCCTGCCCGGCGCGGGTGTCGGCCACGAAGGCAATCAGGTCCTCGGCCGGCACCATGCCGAAGACGCCCTCGTCGCCGATGACGAAGGACGGCGTGCCGGTGAAGCCGAGTTTCTGGGCCAGTTCGCTCGATTGCGCGATGTGGTCCTTGACCTCGTCGCTTTCCATGTCGGCCTGCAGCCGGTCGATATCGAGCCCGACCTCCCTGGCCAGGCGCAGCACGACCGCCTCGTCCTTGCGGGCGCGTTCCTGCATCAGCGCGTCGTGGAACTCCTCGTACTTGCCCTGCGCGCGACTCGCGAGCGCGGCCTTGGTCGCGTAGAGCGACCCCTCGCCCAGGATCGGCCATTCGCGGAAGACCAGCCGGACGTTCGGATCGGCCTCGAGAAGCGCGTTCACCTCGCCGTAGGCCTGCTTGCAGTAGGGGCAATTGTAGTCGAAGAACTCGATCACGGTGACGTCGCCGTCGGGGTTGCCCAGGATCGGCGCGTTTTCGTCCTCGTAGAGCGCGGCATGAAGTTCGCCGATCGCCTCCTGCGTCGCCCTTGCCTGCTCCTCGGCCTCGCGCTGGCGCAGAAGGTCGACTGCCTCCATGATGATCTCGGGGTTTTCCAGGATCGCGTCGAGCGCCAGCTGCTTGATCTGTTCGGGCGTGAACTCCTCGGCACCGGCGGCGTTGGCGGTGAGCGCGGCGGCAAGGGCCAGCGGGGCAAGACGCATCTTCATTCCGTTCTCCGGTCGGTTCATTCGCACCCAGATCTATATCTGGTCCGCCATCGGGATGCACGCGCCATCCCTGCCGTGCAGGCGGGCAACGGCTCACGAAAAGGTGAGGCAACGGCCGGAACAGGCCTCTTTTCACGCGGTTTTTCTTTTGTTTCGCTACCGCTTTGGAGATAACAGTGCGCAAAACCCTGCCGATTGGACACCAGCCATGCCAGTAACCAGACGTCATTCGATTGCCCTGCTCGCCGCCGCTGCCGCGGCCCCGGCGCTTCCTGCGCTCGGCCAGACCGCGCGCGTTCCGGCGCAGGTCCCCGCCCACCTTCAGCCGGTCTATGTCCGCGTCAAGAACCAGTTCGCGCCGGGCGAAATCATCGTTCTGACGCAGGGCCATTACCTCTACCACGTCATCTCGCCGGGCCGCGCCAAGCGCTACGTCGTCGCCGTCGGCAAGGAGGGCCTGAACTTCTCGGGCGTCGCCGTCGTCGGCCGCAAGGTCGAATGGCCGCGCTGGATCCCGACAAAGGACATGATCGAGCGGAACCCGCAGTACGCCCAGTACGCAGACGGTGTTCCGGGCGGCCCGAACAACCCGCTTGGGGCGCGTGCGCTCTACCTTTTCCAGAACGGCCGCGACACCGCCTTCCGCATCCACGGCACCAACGCACCGGGCTCGATCGGGTTCTCGGTCTCGAACGGCTGCATTCGGATGCTGAACGAGCACGCGATCGAGCTTTACAACACCGTGCCGGTCGGCACCAAGGTCACCGTCATCTGAGCCGCCCTGCGGCGCGAAAAGGCCCCGCCCGCGACGCGCGGCGGGGCCTTTTTCCTGCGCAGTCAGGCCAGGATCACGGCGCGGTCTCTTCCACGATGACAAGGTCGCGCACCGACGAGACCTTGGCGTGGCCGACCGCCTCCTGGTACATCGGGCTCTCGTAGCAGGCGATCGCCGCCTCGAACGTCGGGAAGCGCGCGACGACGTTGCGCGCCCGGTCGTTCCCCTCCATCTGCCGGTACCGCCCGCCGCGCGCCAGGAAGACCCCGCCATGTTCGGCGATCGCCATCGTCGCGATGGCGGCGTACTTGGCGTAAGTGTCGGGGTCGGTCACCTCGACATGGGCAATCCAGAGTGCGCTCATCTCATCCTCCCAGCACGGCTTCCGCCGCCTTGATCGCTTCGGCGGCGTTCTCGGCCGAAGCGCCCCCGGCCTGCGCCAGGTCCGGCCTGCCGCCGCCGCCCTTGCCGCCAAGCGCGCCTGCCGCGGCCTTGACCAGGTCGACGGCCGAGACCTTGTCGGTCAGGTCCGCCGTCACGCCCGCCGCAACCGCGGCCTTGCCGCCGGCATCGGCGATCAGCAGGATCGCGCCCGAACCGAGCCGCGCCTTGTGCTCGTCGATCAGCGGCGGCAAGTCCTTGCCCGAGACGCCGGCCAGCACCTGGGCGAGGAATTTCACGCCGTTGATGTCCTTTGCCTCCGGTTGGGCGCCCTGCCCCGCGCCGCCCGCCATGGCGAGATCGCGGCGCAGCTGCGCCACCTCGTTCTGAAGCGCCTTGCGTTCGTCGAGAAGCGCCTTCACCCGCTCGACCAGTTCGCCCGGCTGCGCCTTCAGCGCCGCCGCGATCTCGGCAACGCGGTGCGTCTGTTCGGCCAGGTGCCGGCGCGCCACCTCGCCGGTCAGCGCCTCGATCCGGCGCACGCCGGCCGAGGACGCGCTGTCGCCCAGAAGGACGAAACCGCCGATATCGCCGGTGCGCCGGACATGGGTGCCGCCGCAGAGTTCCAGCGAGTAGGTGTCGCCACCGGCGCCTTTACCCGATCCCGCGTTTGTACCCATCGATACCACGCGCACCTCGTCGCCGTATTTCTCGCCGAACAGCGCCTGCGCGCCCAGGGCGCGCGCGTCATCAGGCGTCATGATCCGGGTCTCGACCGGCGCGTTCTGGCGGACGTAGTCGTTCACTTCGGTCTCGACCTGCTCCAGCTCGGCCGGGCTCATCGCCTTGGCGTGGGAGAAGTCGAACCTCAGCCGGTCCTCGGCATTGAGCGAGCCGCGCTGGGCGACGTGATCGCCGAGCGCCCGGCGGAGCGCCTCGTGCAGAAGGTGCGTTGCCGAGTGGTTGGCGCGGATCGCCGTCCGGCGCGGGTGATCGACCTCAAGCGCGACGGCATCGCCGACCGCGATGGTGCCGCCCGATGCAGTGGCGCGATGGCCGATGATCTTGCCGCCCGCGAACTTCTGGACGTCATCGACCGTCGCCGTCGTGTCGTGGTCGGCCAGCTTGCGGACAAAGCCGTGGTCGGCAACCTGGCCGCCCGCCTCGGCATAGAACGGCGTCTGGTTGACGATCAGCCAGCCGGTCTCGCCGGCGCGGACTTCCTTCGCCACCGCGCCATCGATGACGATGGCCAGAACCTGGCCCTCGGCCCGCTCGGTCTCGTAGCCCAGGAATTCCGACGGCTCGATCTTGTCGGCAAGGTCGAACCAGACCGCAGCGTCCTTCTGCTCGCCCGACCCGGCCCAGGCCGCCCGCGCCTTGGCCTTCTGTTCGGCCATGGCGGTGTCGAACCCCTCGGTGTCGACCGTCCGGCCCTTCTCGCGCAGCGCGTCCTGCGTCAGGTCGAGCGGGAAGCCGTAGGTGTCGTAAAGCTTGAAGGCCGCCGCGCCCGGAAGCGCCGCACCTTCGCCGAGGCCCGCAAGCTCCTCGTCGAGGAGTTTCAGCCCGCGGTCGAGCGTCTGCTTGAACCGCGTCTCCTCCAGCATCAGCGTCTCGGTGATCAGCGCCTTCGCCCGGACGAGTTCGGGATAGGCCTGGCCCATCTGGCTGACCAACGCCGGGACGAGGCGATGCATCAAGGGATCCTGCGCGCCGAGAAGATGCGCGTGCCGCATGGCGCGGCGCATGATCCGGCGCAGGACATAACCGCGCCCCTCGTTCGACGGCATGACCCCGTCGGCGATCAGGAAACTGGTCGAGCGCAGGTGATCCGCGATCACCCGGTGATGCACCTTGCCCGGCCCGTCCGGGTCGCTCGACGTCGCGTGCGCCGAGGCCTCGATCAGCGCGCGCATCAGATCCGTGTCGTAATTGTCGTGCTTGCCCTGCAGCAGCGCGCCGATCCGTTCCAGCCCCATGCCGGTGTCGATCGACTGGTTGGCAAGGTCGCGGCGGGTTCCGTCCTCGAACTGCTCGAACTGCATGAAGACGAGGTTCCAGATCTCGATGAACCGGTCGCCGTCCTCGTCGGCGCTGCCCGGCGGGCCGCCCCAGATATGATCGCCGTGGTCGTAGAAGATCTCGGTGCAGGGGCCGCACGGGCCGGTCGGGCCCATCATCCAGAAGTTGTCGTTCGTCGGGATGCGGATGATCCGGTCATCGGTCAGGCCCGCGACCTTCTTCCAGATCGCCGCCGCCTCGTCGTCGGTGTGGTAGACGGTGACCAGAAGCCTGTCCTTGTTCAGGCCGAAGTCACGGGTCAGCAACTCCCACGCGAACGGGATGGCGTTTTCCTTGAAATAGTCGCCGAAGGAGAAATTCCCCAGCATTTCGAAGAACGTATGGTGCCGCGCGGTGTAGCCGACATTGTCGAGGTCGTTGTGCTTGCCGCCGGCCCGCACGCATTTCTGCGCGGTCGTGGCGCGCTTGTAGTCGCGATGCTCGACCCCGGTGAATAGGTTCTTGAACTGGACCATGCCCGAGTTCGTGAACATCAGCGTCGGGTCGTTCCTGGGGACAAGCGGTGACGAGTCCACGACCTCGTGGCCGTTCTTCTCGAAATAGCTGAGGAAGGTCGAGCGGATATCGTTCAGGCTGGCCATCGGCGGGGTCCCGGATTGTGGTCAGGCGGGAATAGTCCCTGCGGTTGCGGCTGTCCACAGGCACTTGGGCCCCGAACTGCCCGATCCGCCTGAATCCCAAGACCCTGGAAACCGAAACGGGGCGCCGCCGTCGCGCCGCCCCGTTCCAGATACTCTCGGCCCCGCATTCGGAACCGGGGGAGATTTCGGCGGCTCCCTTTCCGCGACTGACCTGAGGCTCAGGCCTCCATCACGTCATCGTCGCCGCCATCCTCGCCGTGCGTGCCGAAGTCGAGACCGTGGCTGGCTCGGATCTTGTCCTCGATCTCGGACGCCATCGCTGGATTCTCGCGCAGGAAATTCTTGGCGTTCTCGCGCCCCTGACCGATCCGCTCGTCGCCGTAGCTGAACCAGGCGCCAGACTTCTCGACCACTCCAGCCTTGACGCCGAGGTCGATGAGCTCGCCCATCTTCGAGATGCCCTCGCCGTACATGATGTCGAACTCGACCTGCTTGAAGGGCGGTGCGACCTTGTTCTTGACGACCTTGACGCGGGTGGTGTTGCCGACGACCTCGTCGCGGTCCTTGATCGCGCCGATGCGGCGGATGTCGAGGCGGACAGAGGCGTAGAATTTCAGCGCGTTGCCGCCGGTGGTGGTCTCGGGCGAGCCGAACATGACGCCGATCTTCATGCGGATCTGGTTGATGAAGATGACCATGCAGTTCGACTTGCTGATGCTGGCGGTGAGCTTGCGCATCGCCTGGCTCATCAGGCGGGCCTGGGCGCCGACGGTGGCGTCGCCCATGTCACCCTCGATCTCTGCCTTGGGCGTCAGCGCCGCAACCGAGTCGACCACGACCATCGAGACCGCGCCCGACCGGACCAGCGTATCGACGATCTCGAGCGCCTGCTCGCCGGTGTCGGGCTGGCTGATCAGCAGCTCGTCGAGGTTGACGCCCAGCTTGCGCGCATAAAGCGGATCGAGCGCATGTTCGGCGTCGACGAAGGCGCAGACGCCGCCCTTCTTCTGTTCCTCGGCGACCGCGTGCAGCGTCAGCGTGGTCTTGCCCGAGCTTTCCGGGCCGTAGATCTCGATCACCCGGCCCTTCGGCAGGCCGCCGATGCCGAGCGCGATGTCGAGGCCGAGCGAGCCGGTCGAGGTCGCCTCGATCTCCTGCACCGGGTTGTCGGCGCCGAGCCGCATGATCGAGCCCTTGCCGAACTGCCGTTCGATCTGGGCAAGCGCCGAGTCGAGCGCCTTTTGCTTGTCGCCGTCGCGCTTTTCCGCCATGTCGAGGAGAGTTCCCATTGCCGTCATTCCCTTTCTTATTCCATACCCGTCGCCGGGCGTCCATCGCTGCACTGTTCGCCTTGTGTTCTCGTTCTCCTTATGCGATCAAAACGAGAACATTTCAATCAAATTGTCACTGACGGATGCTGCGCGTTCTTGGTTAAGGAGGTGTTTATGCCACAGGGCCTTTTTGCGTCCATTCAGGCAGCCCGCGGGAACGAACCGTCCTGCGACGGGAAACGCCCTGGCGTGGCGTAGCTTGCGTGGACGCCGAAACGTCGCGCGTCCCCAAAGCGCCCGACCGTCCTCCAAACGACGGCCGACGGGATCCGATCTTCCCGATCGCCGGCATGGGCGCAGCCGTCAGTGAAGCTGGTCCTGCACCGTGGCAGTCAGTTCGCCCAGCGAGAACGGCTTGGGCAGGAAGACCGAATTCTCGATCCGCGCCTGATCGTCGCCGAAATGATCCTCGGCATAGCCCGACATGAAGACGACCTTGACGTCGGGCCGGCTGGCGCGCGCTTCGCGGACCCAGGTCGGGCCGTCCATGCCGGGCATGATGACGTCGGTGACGAAGACATCGACATGCAGGTGCGGGTCCGCGAGCGTGGCGAGCGCCTCCTCGGCGCTTTCCGCCTCGATCACCGTGTAGCCGCGCATCCTGAGCGCGCGCGAGGCGAAGGCGCGGACCGGCGCCTCGTCCTCGACGAGGAGGATCACCCCCTCGCTTCCGGACAGGTCCAGCTCGTCCGTCGCGCCCGCCCGCTCGCCGGCCCCGGCCGAAACTGCGGATGGTGCGGGGAGTTGCGTCCTGGCTGCGTCCTCACCCTCGGCCTCCGCCACTTCGGCTGACGGCGGCACGCCCGGTTCGGGGGCCGTGTCGGCGTCCGGCCCCGGTTCGGGAACAAGCCCGACCTCGCGCATGAGGGCCGCGTCGGCGCCTGCCAGCGCGTCTGCCTCGGGCTCGGGCGCCAGGGCCGGCGCGGCAACGGCCGGTGCCGCGCCGCCCGAGCGGCGCCGTCCTGGGCTCCACGAGACGGCCGGGAAGAACCCGTCCGTCTGCGACATCGGATCGGCCGTGCCTTCGTGCACCGGGAAATAGAGCGGGAAGACAGTGCCGACACCGACCACGCTGTCGACGAAGATGAACCCGCCCGACTGCTTGACGATGCCGTAGGCGGTCGAAAGTCCGAGGCCCGTCCCCTCGCCCGTCCGCTTGGTCGTGTAGAAGGGCTCGAAGATCTTGCTCAGCTTGTCCGGCCCGATGCCGGTGCCGCGGTCCTCGACCTTGACGACGACGTAGCGGCCGGCCGGCACCCGCGCGCGGTCGCGCTTGAGATCCTCAACCAGCACCCGCTCCATCGTCTCGATCTTGATCTCGCCGCCGGCGGGCATCGCGTCGCGCGCATTCACGACGAGGTTCATCATCACCTGCTCGAGCTGCCGCCGGTCGGCGCGGATCGCCGGCAGGCCCGGCGCGTGGTTCAGCGTGAGCGCGATCCGCTCGCCCACCAGCCGGTTCAACAGATGCGTCAGGTCGGCCAGCGTGTCGCGCAGATCGATGACCTGCGGCTGCAGCGTCTGCTTGCGCGAAAACGCCAGGAGCTGACCCACCAGCGAGGCCGCCCGGTTGGCATTCTGGTGAATCTGGACAAGGTCGGCATAGTCCGGATCGCCCTGGTCGTGACGCAGAAGCATCAGGTCGCAATGGCCCGAGATCGCGGTCAGGAGGTTGTTGAAATCGTGCGCCACGCCGCCCGCCAGCTGGCCGATCGCCTGCATCTTCTGGCTCTGAACGAACTGCGCCTCGAGCGACTTGAGCTTGGTCGCGTCGCTGAGAACGGCGACCAGCGAGACGTCGCCCGCCTCGCTGACCCGGTCGAGCGTGATCTGCAGGTAGCTCTCGACCTCCTCGGACTTCAGGCGCAGCACCTCGGGCTTGCCTAGCCCCCGGCCGCGCACCGCGTCCCCGAGCCAATCGCGCACCGGGCGGCCCAGCCCTTCGACCCGGTCGACCATCGAGGTGCCGATAACCTCGACCCCGTCGGGCGCGATGAGGTCGCGCGCCAGCCGGTTCGCCGCCTGGATCGTGCCGTCGGTCCTGAGCCGCAGGAGGCCGACCGGCAGGTCCTCGAGCCCGTCGGCGCCAGGCACCGCACGTTCGGTCCGGCCGACCGGCAGGAAGAAGATCTCGCGATGGCCGGCCTCGGCCTCCATCTCGACGGCGCGGCACCAGATAGGACCGCCGAGCCCTGCGATCTGCTGGATGCTGTCGGATTGAAACGGCGGGTCGTTGACCACGTTGTTGAGATGCTTGACGCGGATGCCGACCATGCGCCGCATCGCCTCGTTCATGAAGAGGATCGTTCCCGAGCCCGCCGCGAAGAGCACCGGCACCGAAAGCGTGTCGACGCTGCGGGCCGAGACCGGCGAGGCGGCGACCTCCTCGAGACGCCAAAGGAAATGCCGGTCGGAGAGTGCCACCACGACAATCCGCATCTGGCCGCTGCGGACGACGACGTCGTCGCGCGCGCCTCCGACCGCGACCGCCCGGCCCTGCAGGCTGTGGACGACCGCGGCGGGGTTGGCGAACATGTCCGAAAAGACCTGCCCCAGCGAGCGCCCCATCGGGCTTTGAAAGCGCCGCGCGGCCGCGGGATTGGCAAAGACGATCTCGCCGTCGGGTTCGGTTACGATCACCGGAGTCGGATCGGTGGCCGAGGTCTCCTCGACCGCGCGAAGCGCGCCGCGACTGCGCGTACGCCTGAGATAAGCAACGGTCGCGGCTAGAACGACAAGTGCAAGGAGCGCGGTCGCGGAGGCGAAGATGGCCGGGCGCGCTGGCCTCGACTCGATCATCAAACCTATGACCGCCAGACCACAGGCGAGTGACAGGAGCCGCACACTCTGTTCACTCAGCACGTCGGTAAGCCGCGTGAGCGGCTCGTCCATCACCCAGGCCCGCAACAATCAACCTCTCCGGTTCGACTCGTCACGCCCCCATCTCGGCCGGAATCTCTTAAATGGCTCTTAAGCTATCCGTCCTTCACCCTTTGGTTGCATCTTCAAGGTCACTCCGGGCAAGTCAAGACGGAAATGTAGAACCCGTCACCACCGTCAAGCGGTGTGAATTTTCTTTGAATCGTTAGCGCTAGACCCGGATTGTGAGACGTAAACGTCTCAATCTGGCGGCCATTCTCGGCCTCCAGAAGCGAGCAGGTCACGTAGGCGAGGTGACCGCC
>JBNLCA010000254.1:0-16516 GCA_050303575.1 Paracoccaceae bacterium | reverse complement strand
CCTGGCGGACCGGGCGCTGGCGCTGACCAAGGACCTGGCGGCCGATGACGAGGGGGAGGACGGCGTACCCTTCCGCTCGCAGCCCCTCGGTCAGGCGCTGGCTGCTGCGGGCGAAATCGACGCGGCCTTGGACATGGCGCGGGCGCTCGGCGGCGACGACGGTGCGGCGGTGGTGGCCGATGTCGCCCGGGCCGAGTTCGCGCGCGGCGACCGGGAGGCGGCCGAGGCGGCGCTGGCCGAAGTCGAGGGCATGCTGGCGTCGGACGACGTGCGCCGGCAATCCTCCATCCTCGTCAATCTCGCTGACGTCTGGCTCGAACAAGGCGACGTCGCGCGCGCGATGGCGCTTTTGGACAGGGTGAAAGTCGAGGAGCAGCCTTTTGTTCTTCTCAGGCTGGTCCTTCGCGCGGGTCAACTGGGCGACGCTCGCCTGGCGGACGAGATCGCGGAGCGGGCAGACGGCGCGATGCCAAGGGCCGAGCTTCTCTCAGCCTGCGCGACGATGGCGTTCCAGTCCGGTCACGACGATGCGGCGCTGACCTGCTTTGCCGAGTCGCGTGCCACCATTCTGGCGGCCATCGACGATGCCGAAGGTCGCATCCACAATGCCGACCGGGCGACCTACCGCGCTCTTCTCGAAACCGCAGTGGCCGCGGCGCTGGCCGGCGAGGAGGAGACGGTCGCGCTCATCCGCGACTCGCTTGGCCGGGACAAGATGCTCGACGTGATGATCGTCCGCGCGGAACTGGCCGCGGGCCGGCCGGTGGCGGCCTTCAAGTCGGCGCTCGCGACCGACGGTGAGGTCGCGCGGGCCGATGCCCTTGCCGAGATTGCGGAGACGCTGGCGCGCGAGGCGATGCGCGAAGCGGCGAGGTAGGCGCCGGGAAACTTCTAGGCGCCCACCATGCCGACGATACGGTAGGTTTCCTTGAGGATCGGCGCGGCGATGGCCTGGGCCTTCTCGGCGCCCGCGCCGAGGATGCGGTCGATCTCGGCCGGGTCGGCCATCATCCGTTTCATCTCGGTCGAGATCGGCGCCAGTGAGGCGACGGCAAGCTCGGCGAGCTTCGGTTTGAAGGTGCCGAATTGCATCCCCGCGACCTCGGCCATGACGGCCTCCTTGGTCTCACCGGAAAGCGCTGAATAGATATCCACGAGGTTCTTCGCCTCGGGCCGGCTCTTCAGTTCCTCGTAGCTGTCGGGCAGCGGCTCGGGGTCGGTCTTCGCCTTGCGTATCTTCTGGGCGATCGTGTCGGCGTCGTCGGTCAGGTTGATCCGGCTCTGGTCCGAGGGGTCGGACTTCGACATCTTCTTGGTGCCGTCGCGCAGCGACATGACGCGGGTCGCCGGCCCCTCGATCACCGGCTCGGTGACGGGGAAGAACTCGGTGCCGTAGTCGTTGTTGAACTTGATCGCGATGTCGCGGGTCAGTTCGAGGTGCTGCTTCTGATCCTCGCCCACCGGCACATGCGTCGCATGGTAGAGAAGGATGTCGGCCGCCATCAGCGACGGATAGGCGAAGAGGCAGAGTGAGGCGTTCTCGCTGTTCTTGCCGGCGGTCTTGTCCTTCCACTGCGTCATGCGGCCCATCCAGCCCATGCGCGCGACGCAGTTGAAGATCCAGGCCAGCTGCGCGTGTTCGGGCACCTGGCTCTGGTTGAAGAAGACCGATTTCGCCGGGTCGACGCCCGCCGCGAGGAAGCCCGCCGCCGCCTCGCGGGTCTGCTCGCGCAGCCGCTCGGGATCCTGCCAGACGGTGATGGCGTGCAGATCAACGAGGCAATAGATCGTCTCGAACGTGCCGGCATCCTGCATCTCGACGAAGCGCTTGAGCGCGCCGAGATAGTTGCCCAGCGTCAGGCCGCCCGAAGGCTGGATGCCCGAGAACACACGCGGGGTGAATTTCGGCGCCATGGGGCCACTCCGTCTGGAATTCAGTGGAAAGCGGGCTTATCGCTGGCCCGATCCGCCGTCAACCAAGGCCCGCCATGACGCCCGACTACAAGATCGCTCCGGTCAACCCGCTGCCTGCCGTCGTGTGGCTGCTGGTCCTGCCTATCGCGGCGGTCGAGATCGTGCTGGCCGTGACCGCCGGGATTGGCAGCAACACCTTCGTCGGCTGGCGGAGCCAGGCCATCGAGGCGACGGCCTTCTCGGGGCTGCTGTGGGACCGGATGATCGAGGTCGGGGACTATTCGCCGCGAAACCTGCTCAGGCTGGTGAGCTATGTCTTCGTCCAGTGGAACTATGTCCAGGCCCTGTTCGTCTGCGTCTTCACGCTGGCCCTGGGCAAGTATGTGGGCGAAATCTACCGCTGGTGGGCCGTCGCCGTCGTCTTCTTCTTCAGCGCGGCAGTGGGTGCGGTGGCTTACGGCGCGCTTCTCGACGTGCAGCTGCCGCTGGTCGGCGGCTATCCGGCGGCCTACGGCCTGATCGGGGCGCTGACCTTCATCATCTGGACCCGGCTCGGCGCCGAGGGTGTGAACCGGGCGCGGGCGTTTCTATTCATCGGGGCGCTGATGGTCTGGCAGCTGGGCTTCGGCGCGGTCGAGTTCCTGTATTACGGCCAGACGGATTTCTACTTCGTCGCCGAGCTTGCCGGGTTCGCGGCCGGGTTCCTGGTCTCGTTCGTGGTCAGCCCGGGCGGCTGGCAGCGGGTGCTGGCCAAGCTGCGTCAGGGTTGACGCCGCACTGCCCTGCGGAACTCGGAGAGTTTGAACGCGCCGATCAGGTGGCCGATGCCGAAGTAGGTCACCGCGCCCAGCAGGACCAGCAGCACCAGCGCCAGCGTGTCGTGCCCCGCGGGCGCGAGCGGCGCGAAGATGGCGAACTGGCCGACCCAGAGGACGACGCCCATGATGACCGAGGCTGCGATCACGCGCAGGAGGCGCCGGCGGAAGCGCTCGTCGGTCTCGGCGGCCTCGCCCATCCGGCGCGAACCGCGCCAGAGCTGCCAGGCCATGCCCCAGGCGGCAACGGTCGTGGCCAGGGCAGCCGCGGCATAGCCGATCAGCCAGACAAGGCCGAAGGCGAAGGCGGCGTTGATCGCCATCGAGACCAGCGCGTAGCGGAACGGGCTGCGGCTGTCCTCGCGCGCGTAGAAGAGGGGTTGCAGCACCTTTTGCAGCACGAAGGCGGGAAGGCCGATCGCGTAGATGGCAAGCGCGATGGCGGTGTGGGCCGTGTCGTCGGCGCCGAACTGGCCGCGCTGGAAGAGGACCTGGATCAGCGGTACGGGGATCACTACCAGCGCGACGGCGGCGGGGATCGTAAGCATCAGCGCGAACTCGGTGGCGCGGTTGAATGCGTTCCGCCCGCCCGCGGTGTCGCCGGCGCCGAGACGGCGGGAGAGGTCCGGGAGCAGCACAACCCCCATCGCAATGCCGACGACACCGAGCGGCAGCTGGTAAAGCCGGTCGGCATAGGTCAGCCACGACACCGCGCCCTCGGTGAAGCTGGCAACCTGGCGGCTGATGATCAGGTTGATCTGGACCACCCCGCCTGCCAGGAGCGCCGGCCCGGCGATGATGGCGAGCCGCTTCAGCTCGGGCGTCAGCCGCGGCCGGCGCCATCGCATCGAGACACCGGCGCGGCGCACGGCCGCCCAGGTGAAGGCGAGTTGCAGGACGCCCGAGATGGGGATCGCCCAGGCAAGCGCCGGACCCATCGGCCAGCCGTAGCGGTCTGCCATCAGCATCCCGAGGATCAGGACGATGTTCATCAGGACCGGCACGAAGGAGGTCGCGAAGAACCGCCCGGTGGCGTTTAGGATGCCCGACAGAAGCGCCGTGAGCGAGATGAAGAGGATGTAGCAGAACGTGATGACGGTATAGTCCGATGCCAGATCGAACCGCTCGTCGCCCCAGAAACCGGCCGCCATCGCCAGCACCAGAAGCGGCGCGGCGAGCGTTCCGATGACGGTGAAGACCAGCAGGAGCGCCGTCATTCCCCAGTAGGCGTCGCGCGCAAAGCCCTCGGGGTCGTCGCCCTTCTCGTACTTCTTGGCGAACATCGGCACGAAGGCCATGTTGAAGGCGCCCTCGGCGAAGAGGCGGCGGAACATGTTCGGCAGCGACTGCGCGACGAAGAAGGCGTCGGCGACGGCGCCGGTGCCGAGGTAGGCGGCCAGAAGCACGTCGCGCACGAAGCCGGCAACGCGCGAGACCAGGGTCCAGAACCCGACGGTCAGGAAGCTCGACACAAGGCGGATCGGCTGCATCAGGCGCGCGCCTCGTTGGCGCCCTGTTCGATGGCCTGGCGCAGCTTTTTCTCCAGTGCATCACGCTTGGGTTTGCCGTGCAGCTTCAGCCCGAACATGTCCTTGACGTAGAACGTGTCGACCACCTGCGCGCCGTAGGTCGCGATCACCGCCGAGGCGATGTAGATGTTGCTCTCGGCAAGCGTCCGGGTGAGGTCGTAGAGCAGGCCAAGCCGGTCGCGGGTATCGACCTCGACGATCGTGTAGATGTCGGAGCCCTCGTTGTCGAAGGTGATCGAGGTCGGGAACCGGAACTCGCGCTCGCGCTTCTTGAGCTTGTCCTTCGACTTGAGTGCCTCGCGGGCGACGACCTCGCCCTTCAGCGTGCGCTCGATCATCTTGCGCAGGCGCGGCAGGCGGTCCTCGTCGTAGGGCGTGCCGTCGGAATCCTGTACCCAGAAGACGGCCGTCGCATAGCCGTCCTTCGACGTGTAGGTCCGCGCGTCGACGACGTTGGCGCCGGCCAGAGCCAGCGCGCCGGCAAGCCGCGAGAAGATGCCGGGATGATCGGCGAGCGCGAAGCACGCGCGGGTGGCGTCACGGTCGGTGTCGGGATGCAGGTCGATGCGGATCTCGTCCCGGCCGAGGTCTTTCAGAAGCCGGGCGAAGACGGCCTGCGTCTCGGTGTTCAGTCCCTGCCAGTAGGGCCCGTAGTGGCGGGCCGTCTCGGTGCGCAGGTCCTTGGCGTCCCAGTCCGCCAGCATCTCGCGCAGCGCCCGCTTGGCGACGTTCTCGCGCTTCTCGCGGTTGATCTCTTCCAGTCCCTTTTCCAGCCCCTCGGCGGTCTGCCAGTAGAGGTTGCGAAGAAGCACCGCCTTCCAGTTGTTCCAGACGTTCGGACCGACGCCGCGGATGTCGCAGACGGTGAGCACGGTCAGAAGATCGAGCCGCTTCTTCGTCTTCACCGCCTTGGCAAAGTCGCGCACCGTGCGCGGATCCGCGATGTCCCGCTTCTGCGCCATGTCGGACATCAGGAGGTGATAGCGCACCAGCCACTCGACGGTCTCGCATTCCTCGGCATTCAGGCCCAGACGCGGCGCCACCTTGCGGGCGATCTGCGCGCCGAGGACCGAGTGGTCCTCGGTCCGGCCCTTGCCGATGTCATGCATCATCAGCGCGACGTAGAGCACCTTGCGGTTGACGCCTTCCTTCAGGATGCGGCTGGCAATGGGCAGTTCCTCGACCAGCTCTCCCCGCTCGATCTGGGCGAGGGTCGAGATGCATTGGATCGTATGCTCGTCCACCGTGTAGTGGTGATACATGTTGAACTGCATCATCGCTTCGATCGGCTCGAACTCGGGGATGAAGGTCGAAAGGACCCCGAGCTCGTTCATCCGGCGGAGCGCACGTTCCGGGTTGCCGTGCTTCAGCATCAGGTCGAGGAAGATGCGCCGCGCCTCGGGATCGGCGCGGACCTCGTCGTCGATCATGTCGAGATGCGCCGAGATCAGCCGCATCGAGTCGGGGTGGAGCAGCACGCCTGTCCTGAGCGCCTCTTCGAAGATGCGGATCAGGTTCAGCTTGTCGGCGAGGAAGGCCTTCTCGTCGCCCACGTCGAGCCGGTTCTGCCGGATGCGGTAGGGCGGCCGGGCCTTTCGCTTGCGGCGGAACATGCCGATCAGCATCGGCTCGTGCTTTAGATGGCTCGCCTCGAGCGCGGTCAGGAAGATCCGCGTCAGCTCGCCGACCTTGGTGGCGTGGCGGAAATAGTCCTGCATGAAATGCTCGACCGCGAGCCGCCCGTTGCGGTCCTCGTAGTGCATCCGCGCCGCGACCTCGACCTGCATGTCGAAGGTCAGCTGGTCGACCGCGCGGCCGGCGATCAGGTGCAGATGACAACGCACCGCCCAGAGGAAATCCTCGGCATGGGCGAAGGCCTCGAACTCGTCCGGCCGGAAGAAGCCGAGCGAAAGGAGATCGCGGCTCGACTTCACCTGGTGCAGGTACTTGGCGATCCAGAACAGCGACTGCAGGTCCCTGAGCCCGCCCTTGCCCTCCTTGACGTTCGGTTCCAGCACGTAGCGCTGCAGGCCGCCCTGCTTCTTCAGCCGGTCTTCGCGCTCGGCCAGCTTCGCCTCGACGTATTCTGGCCCGGTTCCCTTGAAGAGCTCGCGCCAGAGCTTCTGCGACAGATCGCGGGTCAGCGCCTCGTCGCCGCCGACATGACGGTGTTCCAGAAGCGCGGTGCGGATCGTGTAGTCGTCCCGGCCCTGCTTGAGGCATTCCTTCACCGTGCGGGTGGAATGGCCGACCTTCAGGTGCAGGTCCCAGAAGATGTAGAGCATGCTCTCGACCACGCTCTCGGCCCAGGGGGTCAGCTTGTAGGGGGTCAGGAACAACAGGTCGATGTCCGAGGCCGGCGCCATCTCGCCACGGCCGTAGCCGCCGACTGCGACGACGGCGATGCCCTCGGCCGAGGTCGGCGCGGCCAGCGGATGGATGTAGCGGGTGACAAGCCGCAGGACCGCGCGGACGATCGCGTCGGTCAGCGCGGCATAGGCGCGGACGGTCGTGTGGGCGTCGCGCGGGGTTTCGGCGAAGGCGGCCTCGATGGCGTGGTTGCCGTCGGCCCGCACGGCGGCAAGGACGGGGACGGCGGCCGCGCGGATCGCCATCTCGTCCCGCGCGCCGGCAAGCGCCCGGTCGAGCCGGGCGTCAAGCGCAGCGACGTCTGGAATGGTGGGACCGGATGGGCCGTCCGCCGGCTCAGAAGCCGGCGCCACCGAAGTTTCTGGGGGCGGGGTCAATCACGACGACCTGGTTGTTGCGAATCTCGGCGATCGCGAGACCGCGTTCATTGGTGCCGTCCGGCCGGAAGCGGAAGACGCCGCCGACGCCCACGAAACCCGAGGGCTGGGTCAGCGCCTGCGCCGTCAGCGCGTCTCCGCCGCGCGATTTCACCAGCGCGCCGATGGCGGCGATGCCGTCGTAGGCAAGGCTGGCGATCGGGTGCGGCGCGGAGCCATACGCCGCCTGGTAGCGGGCCGCGAACTGCGCGTTCAGCGCCGGGTCAGGAAGCGCGAACCAGCCGCCCTGGATGCCGGGAAGCGACAGGGTCTGCGGCGGGATATCCCACCGCGTCAGGCCGATATACTGCGCCGAGCCGACCGAAAGCCCGTTCTCGGGCAGAAGCGCGGCGAGCACCGGCAGCGCGCCGTCGGACGACGCGGTCAGGAACACCGACTGCGCACCCGATCCCTTGACTGCCGTGGCAATCCCCGGCGCGGCGGCCGCGACGCCCTCCTGGCTGAAGGCGTAGGACTGCGCCCCGGCGAGCGAGGCCGGCGAGCGGGCGATAGCGGCCTCAATCGCGGCCTTGCCGATCTCGCCCGCCGCGGTCTGCTCGCTGACGATGAAGATCGAGCCCTTGCCCTGCCGTGCGGCATAGCTGACCAGCCGGTTGGCGGTGTTCTGGAAGGTGTTGCCCAGGACGAAGAGGTTGCCGCCGGCGATGTCGGCATTGTTCGAGAAGGCGAGGAGGTTGACCCCGCGGCTTGCCACCGCGACGGCGGCGGCGTTGGCGGTGTCGGCATAGACCGGGCCGAGGATGATCTTGGCACCGTCGTTCACCGCCTCGATCGCCTTGCCGGCGACGGCATTCGGCGAAGAGCCGGTCTGGTAGACGCGCAGGTCGATCTTCACGTCGCCGAGATCGTTGATCGCCAGCCGGGCCGCGTTCTCGAGGCTGCGGGCCAGGATATCGTCACCGGCCTGGCCGGATGCGCCAGGGAGCAGCAGCGCGACCGGAACCGGCTCGTTCGAGTTGATCGACGGGCCGCCGCCGATGGCCGCCGGATCGCAGGCCGCAAGCGTCAGGGCCGCGACGGGCGCGACGAGGACCCTCGCCGCCTTGCGCAGGACGCGGAAAAACGAAAACATGGGCTGCCTCCCTGACGGTCGTGCGCGTTTGCCGGCCGTGGCCGAATGGCGCCAGACCCTAAGGGGTTCGACGGGGCAAGTAAACGGCGGAGGGGCCTTGCGAAGATGGACTGGCAGAAAACCGACCTCGCGCCGGGCCTATATCTTGTATCGACCCCGATCGGCACCGCACGGGACATCACGCTGAGGGCGCTGGACGTGCTCGCCTCGGCCGACGTTCTGGCCGCCGAGGATACGCGCACGCTCAGGCATCTGATGGAAATTCATGGGGTTGCGACGGGCGGGCGGCCGATGGTCGCCTATCACGACCACAACGGCCCCGAGGCGCGGCCCCGGCTTCTGCGGCTTCTCGCCGAGGGAAAGTCGGTCGCCTACGCCTCCGAGGCCGGAACGCCGCTCGTCGCCGATCCGGGTTATGTGCTGGCTCGCGAGGCCGTTGCGCAGGGCCATCCGGTCCATTCGGTCCCCGGCGCTTCGGCGGTTCTGGCGGCGCTCACCGTCTCGGGCCTGCCATCCGACCGGTTCCTCTTCGCCGGCTTCCCGCCGACGGCCAAGGGGGCGCGGCAGAGCTTCCTCAAGGAGGTTATCTCGCTCCCCGCGACCCTGATCCTCTACGAGTCGCCCAAGCGCGTTGGGGATCTGTTAACCGATCTGGTGCAGCTTTGCGGTGCCGACCGGCAGGCGGTGATCTGCCGCGAACTGACCAAGCGGTTCGAGGAGGTCGCGCGCGGCCCCCTCGGCGACCTGGCTGAACGATTCTCGGGACCGGTGAAGGGCGAGATCGTGCTGCTCCTCGACCGGCCCGGGGCGCGGACGGCGACGGCCGAAGACCTTGAGGGCGCGCTGACCGCGGCGCTTGCCTCGATGTCGGTCAAGGACGCGGCCGAGGCGGTCTCGGCGGCGCTGGGCCTGCCACGGCGCGAGGTCTACCAGGCGGCGCTGAAGCTGGCGAAGAAGGAGTGAGATGACAGGTGCGGTATCCTATCACGCGGGTCTCTCGGCAGAAGGCTCGGTCGAGGCGCACTATGCCCGCCGCGGCCATGCCGTCATCGCCCGCCGCTGGCGCGGCTCGCGGGGCGAGATCGACCTGATATTCGGCGATGGCGACGGGCTGATCTTCGTCGAGGTCAAGAAATCCAGCAGCCATGACCGCGCCAAGCTGCACCTCTCGCCCGCGCAGTACCGCCGCATCTGGGGCGCCGCCGAGGAGTTCCTCGCCACCCGGCCGCGGGGCCTCGCCACCGACGTCCGGCTCGACCTTGCGACCGTCGATTCGGCAGGCAGGATCGAAGTCCTGGAAAACGTGATCTTCGACTGATCCTTGCAACGCCCCGCGCGTCGGGCCATGACTCCGGCCGAAAGAGCGGAGGGAACCATGGCTCTCAAGGTCGCATTCCAGATGGACCCGATCGGCGCGGTCAACATCGACGCCGACAGCACCTTCCGCATCGCGCTCGAGGCACAGGAGCGGGGGCACGACCTGTTCTACTACACGCCCGACCGCCTCTCGTTCCAGTCGGGCCGGGTCATGGCGCGCGGCTGGCCGATCGAGGTCCGGCGCGTCAAGGGCGACCACGTGAGTTTCGGCGAGGAGCGCGAGGTCGATCTGGGCGACTACGACGTCGTCTGGCTGCGCCAGGACCCGCCCTTCGACATGGGCTATATCACGACCACTCATCTTCTGGACATGATCCACCCGGGGACGCTGGTGGTGAACGATCCCTTCTGGGTGCGGAACTACCCCGAGAAGCTCCTTGTCCTGCAATTCCAGGGCCTGACGCCGCCGACCACAATTGCGCGCGATCTGCAGACGATCCGCGACTTCAAGCACGCGCACGGGGACGTCATCCTGAAACCGCTCTACGGCAACGGCGGCGCCGGGGTATTCCGGCTCGACCCCAACGACCGCAACCTCGCCTCGCTGCACGAGCTCTTCACCGGCATCAGCCGCGAGCCGCTGATCGTCCAGAAATACGTTCCGGCGGTAGTGAAGGGCGACAAGCGAGTGATCCTGGTGAACGGCGAGGCGGTCGGTGCCATCAACCGTGTGCCGGCCGAGGGCGAGACGCGGTCGAACATGCATGTGGGCGGCCGGCCCGAGAAGGTCGGTCTCACCGACCGCGACCGCGAGATCTGCGCCACGATCGGTCCGACGCTGCGCGAAAAGGGCCAGATCTTCGTCGGCATCGACGTGATCGGCGACTACCTGACCGAGATCAACGTCACCTCGCCCACCGGCATCCAGGAACTGGAACGTTTCGACGGGACCAACGCCGCCCGAAAGATGTGGGAAGTGATCGAGGCAAAGCGGGCGTGAGCCTGAGGCTCCGCCTGCTGAACGCCGTCCTCAGGGCTGTCGTGAAGCCCTACCTGCGCAGGGTCGAGGACCCGCTGCCGCTGAGGAAGGGCTTCGCCTTCGCCAGCTGGTTCCTGATCAAGCCCCTCGGTACACGGCTTAATCGTCGCGACGGCTGGACCGAGATCACCCAAGGCGATCCGCTGCCCGACGCGGCGGTGCTCTACCTCCACGGCGGCGGCTACATCGCCGGCTCGGCCCGGACGCACCGCGAACTCCTCGGCCGGCTGGCGAAGATGTCGGGCCTCAGGATCGTCGCGCCGGACTACCGGCTTGCACCCGAGCACCCGCTCCCCGCAGCGCTGGAAGATGCGGTCGCGGCGTGGGACGGGCTGGTGGCCGAGGGCCTTTCGCCCACCCGCATCGCCCTTGCCGGCGACAGTGCCGGCGGCGGCCTTGCACTCGCGCTTCTCGCTGTCCTCTGCGCCCGCGGCACGCCGCCCGTTGCTGTGGTCGCCTTCTCGCCCTGGACCGATCTCACCGCTTCTGGCGCCTCGGTCCTGCAGAATACCGCCGACCCGATTTTCCCTGGCGAGCGGATGGGCGACCTCACCGGCTTCTGCCTCGCCGACGTCCCGCCCACCGACCCCCGTATCTCGCCCCTCTTCGCCGAGTTCCCCGGCGCGCCGCCCTGCCTGATCCAGGTCGGCTCGACCGAAGTCCTGCGCGACGATTCGGTCCGCATGGCCGAGCGACTGCGTGGCTTTGGGGCAGAGGTCGCGCTCGAAGTCTGGCCCGACTGCCCGCATGTCTGGCAGATGTTCGGAATCCTGCCCGAGGCCGGCAGGGCGCTGAAGGCAGCGGCGAGGTTCCTGCGCGAGAGGCTTACTTCGTCTGGATCGCCAGCCGGTAGCTGACCGCCTCGGCGATGTGCGGTTTCCTGACCTCTTCGTCGCCCGCGAGGTCGGCTATCGTGCGGGCGACGCGCAGGACGCGGTGATAGCCGCGCGCGGTCAGGCCGAATCGCTCGGCGACGGTGGCGAGGAGCGTCCGGCCCTCCTCGTCCGGGGCGGCGATCTCTTCGAGAAGTCGCCCCTCGGCATCTGCGTTGACGCGGGCCTCGGCATGGTCAGCGAACCGCGCCGCCTGCACCGCGCGGGCCGTCGCCACGCGCTCGGCGACCATGGCGGAGGTGTCGCCGGCATCGGGCAGGTCGAGGTCGGAATAGCTTACAGGTGGCACCTCGACCCGCAGGTCGAACCGGTCCATCAGCGGGCCGGAAATGCGCCCCAGATAATCCTCGCCGCATTGCGGGACGCGGGCGCAGGCACGGGAGGGCTCCGAGAGGTAGCCGCATTTGCAGGGGTTGGCGGCGGCGACGAGGAGGAACCGGCAGGGATAGCGGACATGGGCATTGGCGCGGGCGACGACGACCTCGCCTGTCTCGATGGGCTGGCGCAGGGTTTCAAGCACGGCGCGCGGGAATTCGGGGAACTCGTCCATGAAGAGGACGCCGTTGTGCGCAAGGCTGATCTCGCCCGGCTTTGCCCCGCGCCCGCCGCCGACGATGGCGGCCATCGACGCGGTGTGGTGCGGCTCGCGGAAGGGCCGGGTGCGCGAGATGCCGCCGTCGTCGAGAAGGCCGGCAAGCGAGTGGATCATCGAGGTCTCGAGCGCCTCGGGTGCCGAAAGGGGCGGCAGGATACCGGGCATCCGCGCCGCCAGCATGGACTTGCCCGAGCCGGGCGTGCCGACCATCAGGAGGTGATGCCGCCCGGCCGCCGCGATCTCGAGCGCGCGCTTGGCCCGCTCCTGCCCCTTGACGTCGCGCAGGTCGCGGACGGGGGCGGTTCCATGAACCTCGCCCGGAGCGGCGGGAGATAGCGGCACCTGGCCGGTGTAATGCCGGATCGCGTCGAGCAGCGTGCCCGGCGCAATCACCTCGGTCGCGCCGACCCAGGCCGCCTCGGCGCCACAGCCCTTGGGACAGAGCAGCCGCCTCTCCTCGGTCGCCGCCGCCATCGCGGCCGGCAGCGCGCCGACCACCGGCACGAGTGATCCGTCGAGCGAGAGCTCTCCCAGGGCCACCGTCTCCTCGACCAGCTCGCGCGGCACGATCTCCAGCGCGGCAAGAAGCGCCATGGCGATCGGCAGGTCGAAATGCGAACCCTCCTTGGGCAGGTCGGCGGGCGAAAGGTTCACGGTGATCTTCTTCGACGGCAGCACGATGGAAAGCGCCGAAAGGGCAGCCCGGACCCGCTCCTTCGCCTCGGAGACCGCCTTGTCCGGCAGGCCGACGATGGAGAAGGCCGGCATCCCGGCGGTCAGCGCGCACTGCACCTCGACCGCCCGCGCCTCGACCCCCTCGAACGCCACCGTATAGGCGCGCGCCACCATGACCTGACCTCCGGTCCCACCCTTGGTTAACGACTAAGGCCGGGATGGTTTAGGAATAGTAAACGGAGTCCGGTTGGCCGCCGGTGGTGACGCCGGGAGGTCCCTCTCTCTCGACGTGCTGCGCGGCGAAACTTTCGGTGGCCTCGCTGCGCTCGGCGAGGGGGCTGTCTGCCCCCTCTTCGCGCCGACGCGCGAATTCACCCCCGAGAATATTTGAGAACCGAAAGAGGAAACGTGATCTGGCGCTTCCGGTGTCTCAGATGCGCGTTGGGGGCAGAGCCCACGTTCGCCGTCAGTGCGCCGGCGCCGAGACGGTGTCGGCGAGGCTGCGGCCGCCGTCGATGGTGAGAATCTGGCCGGTCACGAAGCCGGCGGCGTCGCTCGCCAGGAACTGCACCGCGTCGGCCAGTTCGCCGGGCGCGGCGATCCGGCCCGCCGGCGTGTGGCTCGCGATTTCCTCGCGCAGGCCGGACTGGTCACGAAGGGCCTCGCGCAGGCTGGCGCTCATCACCGATCCGAAGGCGACCGCGTTCACCCGGATCCGCTGCGGCGCCAGCGCCAGCGCCAGCGAGCGGGTCATCTGGTCGATCCCCGCCGCCGCGATCGAATAGCCCAGAAGCGCGGGATGCGTCCGCCGCGCCGCGATGGTCGAGAGGTTGACGATGGCGCCGGCCTGGTCCGTGTCGGACCCTTCGGCCTGCTTGATCATCCGCTTGGCCACCGTCTGCGAAAGGCGCAGGGCCGAGAGGAGGTTCTTGTCGATCAACTCCTCGACCGCGTCCTTTTCGGGATCGAGCGGATCGGAGGTCGCGAGCGTGCGCGCCGCGTTCACCAGGATGTCGATCCGCTCGAACGCGTCGACGGTCGCGGAGACGAGGTTGGCGTGACCCAGCCGCTCGCACAGGTCGCACGTGAAATAGCGAATCGGACCGTCGTCGCGCTTGGCCTCGCCGATCTCGGCAACAAGGCGCGCCTCGTCGCTGTCGGCGAACATGACGTTGGCGCCTTGCTCGGCGAAATGGCGGGCGATGGCGAGGCCGATGCCGTTCGAGGCCCCGGTCACGATGGCCGTCTTGCCGGCAATGGAGAAGGACATGAGGATCCTCGTCTGGTTTCGGTGAAGCTAGGCGATTTCAGCGCCGCGTGCGAGAGACAGTCCTGGGGCCGGCCTTCGGTCCCGTCGCGCGGTAGAGCTTGTAGGCGGCGGGGCCGGGCAGTTCCTCGACCTCGCGGAACGTTTCGTCGAGCGTGCGTTCGTAGGGCAGATGGCGGTTCGCGACCATCCAGAGCGTGCCGGAGGGTGCGAGGGCGCGTCTTGCCGCAGCGATGAAGGCGCGGCCGAGCGCCGGGTCGGCATCGCGGCCCTGGTGAAAGGGAGGGTTCATCACGATGGCGCCGAATTTCGTCTCGGGGTCGAACCGGGTGGCGTCGGCCCAGTGGAAGCGGGCGCGCGCGTCGGTGATGTTGAGGCGCGCCGCCTCGAGCGCGTCATGCTCGGCCTCGATGAGGTGGATCTCCTCGATCCCGTCGCGCTTCAGCGCCTCGGCGGAGAGATAGCCCCAGCCGGCACCGAAATCGCCGACGAGCGGCGGCAGCTTCGCCGGCAGCGCCGCGGCAAGTGCCGCCGAGCCGGGATCGATGCCATCCGCCGAGAAGGCCGCCGGTCGGGTGACGAACCCCTCGGGCAGAGTCCGCGTCGGCCCTTCGGCCCAGTCTTCCAGCGGCCGGTCATTCGCGAAGACCGCGATCTTGCCGTGCGCCTTGGCGAGCGCGTCCGACAGCGCGACGCGCGACCGAAGCTCCTTGAGCACGGAGTCGGCGCCATCGGTCTTCTGGCCATCGACGGCAATCGGGCCGCCCGCCGCCACGACCTCGGTCGCCCGCGCGATTAGCGCCCGCGCCTCGGCCTTGGATCTCGGCAGGCAGACCACGGCGGCGGCATAGTCGCCCTCGGCCGCCGTCACCGTGCGGTACCCCTGCGCCGCGCAGGCGTCGTGGTCGGGCCGGAAACCCTGGATCACTTCGACTGTCTCGGTCGCGAGCGACGAAAGGTCATAGCCCAGACGCGGCCGGAACACCGCGATGCGTCCCGGTGGCGGCACGAAGAGACCGTCCTCGACGGCAAGCGTAAGGCGGGAAGGCTGCATGGCGGCGGCGCGCTGCGCCTATTCCTTTTCCATGGTGCACTGGAGCGGATGCTGATGCCGGCGCGCGAAGTCCATCACCTGCGCGACCTTGGTCTCGGCCACCTCGAACGAGAAGACGCCCACCACCGCGACGCCCTTCTTGTGCACCGTCAGCATCAACTCGAACGCCTGCGCGTGGGAGAGTCCGAAGAACCGCTCGAGGATATGGACGACGAATTCCATCGGCGTGTAGTCGTCGTTCAGGAGCAGCACCTTGTAGAGCGGCGGCCGTTGCGTCTTGGGCTTCGTCTTGGTGACGACGCCGGCCTCGCCGTCGGGCGAGTCCCTGTCTGCCATCATGACGGTTTTCGTTGCCACTTGTGGCGCGCTCCGGTCTTCGAGGTGGTTGAAACGTGGGCGCCACTATATAAGCAGCGCGGGCCCGGTGAAAAGAGGCGAGACAGTTAGAATGCCCCGACTTTCCACCATAGGTTTCGACGCTGACGACACGCTCTGGCAGAACGAGCGGTTCTTCCGCCTGACGCAGGAACGTTTCGCGGCCCTGCTGCAGGACCATGCCGAGCCCGATCACCTCATGGAGCGCCTCCTCGAGGCTGAAAGGCGCAATGTCGGGCACTACGGCTTCGGCATCAAGGGATTCACGCTCTCGATGATCGAGACCGCCATCGAGGTGACCGGAGACAAGGTGCCGGCCACGGTGATCCGCGAACTGATCGCCGCAGGCCGCGAGATGCTGCGCCACCCGATCGAGCTTCTGCCCCATGCGCGCGGGGCGGTCGAGGCGCTGGCCGGGCGTTACAGGCTGCTCCTGATCACCAAGGGCGATCTTCTGGACCAGGAGCGCAAGCTGGCGCAGTCGGGTCTGGGCGAGCTTTTCGACGGGGTCGAGATCGTCTCGGACAAGACCGCGCCGGTCTACGACCGTATCTTCGATGATCCTTCGCGCTCGGTCATGGTCGGCAATTCGCTCAAGTCCGACATCCTGCCCGCACTCGAGTCAGGGGCCTGGGCGATCTACGTGCCGCACGATCTCACGTGGGCGCACGAGCATGCCGAACCGCCGCTCGGCCATCCCCGGTTTCGCGAGACGACCGACCTTGCCGCGCTCGGGCCGCTGATCGAGGAAATTGAGTCGATCCAGATGTAGTGGGTCCGGTCCGGCCAGCCACGATATCTAGTTATCCACATCAACTCACGCGAGAAAGCCCTTGAAAATAAGGTGTTTTCTGCCGCGCGCGTCTGTGGTAGCCTGATCCAAACAATAAGCTGACCCGGAACACCGGGCGGCATGAGGCAGTGTAAGGGCAGTTGTCGTGACAGGACGGCTTTGGACAGGCGTTTCGCGCGCCTTCGCGTTCGTTGGTATCGTGATTCTCATGGCGCTGGCGCCTTTGGCGTCGGTCGCAGCGCCCTACGCGGCGCTGGTGATGGACGCGCGATCGGGCGAGGTCCTTTTCTCCGAAAACGCCGACAGTCGGCTGCATCCCGCGTCTCTCACCAAGATGATGACGCTCTACGTCACGTTCGAGGCGATCCGGC
>JBNLCA010000253.1:0-2642 GCA_050303575.1 Paracoccaceae bacterium | reverse complement strand
CAGGACATGGTCGACCGGGTGATGGAGATGGAGGAGGGCACGCGCGCCTATCTCCTGGCTCCCATCGTCCGTGACCGGAAGGGCGAGTATCGCAAGGAATTCCTGGAACTGCGCAAGCAGGGCTTCCAGCGCGTCAAGGTGAACGGCGAATTCCACGAGCTCGACGCGCCGCCGGTGCTCGACAAGAAGTTCCGCCACAACATTGACGTCGTCATCGACCGGATCGTGGTGAAGGAGGGGCTCGAGACACGCCTCGCCGACTCGTTCCGCACCGCTTTGGACCTCGCCGACGGGATCGCCATCCTCGAGACCGCGCCGGCGAAGGGCGAAGGCGAGCGGATCACCTTTTCCGAGAATTTCGCCTGTCCGGTCAGCGGCTTCACCATTCCCGAGATCGAACCGCGCCTCTTTTCGTTCAACGCGCCTTTCGGGGCCTGCCCGGACTGCGACGGCCTCGGGGTCGAGCTTTTCTTTGACGAGCGCCTCGTCGTCCCGGACCAGGCGCTTTCGGTCACCGGCGGAGCGCTCGCGCCCTGGGCCAAGACCAAGTCGCCCTACATAACCGCGACCATCGACGCCATCGCCAAGCATTACGGCTTCGACAAGAAGAAGAAGTGGAAGGACCTGCCCAAAACGGCGCAGGACGTCTTCCTTTACGGCTCGGGCACCGAGGAGATCAAGTTCCGCTTCGACGAGGGCGGGCGGGTCTACGAGGTGACGCGTCCCTTCGAGGGCGTCATCCCCAACATGGAGCGCCGCTACCGCGAGACCGACAGCGCCTGGTCGCGCGAGGAGATGGAGCGCTACCAGAACAACCGCCCCTGCCACGCCTGTGAAGGCTATCGCATCAAGCCCGAGGCGCTGGCGGTGAAGATCGGCTCCGGCAAGGGCGCGAAGAGCGAGCTCAGCCACGTAGGGCAGGTGGTCGAGAAATCGATCCGGGAAGCGCTCGATTGGGTCGAGGGCGTTCCCGTCGCGCTAAGCAAGCAGAAGAACGAGATCGCCCGCGCCATCCTCAAGGAAATCCGCGAAAGGCTCGGATTCCTGGTCAATGTCGGCCTTGACTATCTGACACTCAGCCGCGCCGCCGGTACGCTCTCGGGCGGCGAGAGCCAGCGTATCCGCCTGGCCAGCCAGATCGGCTCTGGCCTGACGGGCGTGCTCTACGTGCTCGACGAGCCGTCGATCGGCCTGCACCAGCGCGACAACGACCGGCTGATCACCACGCTGAAGAACCTGCGCGATCAGGGCAACACGGTGCTGGTCGTCGAGCATGACGAGGAGGCGATCCGCACCGCCGACTTCGTCCTCGACATCGGGCCGGGCGCCGGGGTGCACGGCGGCCAGATCGTCTCGCAGGGCACGCCCGAGGAGGTCGAGGCCGATGCCGCCTCGCTGACTGGCCAGTATCTTGCCGGAACCCGCGAAGTCGCGGTGCCGAAGACCCGCCGCAACGGCAACGGCAAGTCGCTGACCGTGGTCGGCGCCACCGGCAACAACCTCAAGGACGTCACCGCCGAGTTCCCGCTGGGCAAGTTCGTCTGCGTCACCGGCGTCTCGGGGGGCGGCAAGTCCACCCTGACCATCGAGACGCTCTACAAGGCCGCGGCGATGCGCCTCAACGGCGCGCACGAGACGCCGGCCCCCTGCGAGACGATCAAGGGGTTCGAGCATCTGGACAAGGTGATCGACATCGACCAGCGCCCGATCGGACGCACGCCGCGGTCGAATCCTGCAACCTATACCGGGGCCTTCACCCCGATCCGCGACTGGTTCGCTGGCCTGCCCGAGGCCAAGGCGCGCGGCTACCAGCCTGGGCGGTTCAGCTTCAACGTCAAGGGCGGCCGCTGCGAGGCGTGCCAGGGCGACGGTGTCATCAAGATCGAGATGCACTTCCTGCCCGACGTTTACGTCACCTGCGAGACCTGCAAGGGCAAACGCTACAACCGCGAGACTCTGGAGATCAGGTTCAAGGGCAAGAGCATCGCCGATGTCCTTGATATGACTGTGGAAGACGGCGAGGAATTCTTCGCCGCCGTGCCCTCGATCCGCGAGAAGCTGACCGCTCTGCGCGAGGTGGGTCTTGGCTACATCAAGGTCGGTCAGCAGGCGACGACGCTCTCGGGCGGCGAGGCGCAGCGGGTGAAGCTGTCGAAGGAACTTTCGAAGCGCGCCACCGGCCGGACGCTCTATATCCTCGACGAGCCGACCACGGGCCTGCATTTCGAGGACGTCCGCAAACTGTTGGAAGTGCTGCACGAACTGGTCGAGCAGGGAAATACCGTGGTGGTCATCGAGCACAATCTCGACGTCATCAAGACCGCCGACTGGATCATCGACATCGGCCCCGAGGGCGGCGACGGCGGCGGCACCATCGTCGCGACCGGCACGCCCGAGGAGATCGCGACCGTCCCGGCCTCGCATACCGGGCGCTATCTCAAGCCGATGCTCAAGACCACGCGCAAGCGCCGCGTGGCGGCTGAGTAGCCGGGTAGATGTGCGACGCCTGCGTCCGGCGGTCGGGCTGGGAGCCGGTGCCGTGGGACGCCACCGGGCCCGAGGCCGAGATGCAGAGGGCCGGATGCGCCGCCCGGCTGGAATGGCCCATCCGCTGGCGGGCGCTGCCTTGGGCGGATTTCCCG
>JBNLCA010000252.1:0-6792 GCA_050303575.1 Paracoccaceae bacterium | reverse complement strand
GAAATCGAGCCCGGCCCGGTCGTGGAACCGCCCGCAGAGCCCCTGGTTGATCATCCGGTCCGGAACGCCCCTCGCCTCGAGCACCTCGCCGAAGGGCGCGAAGGCCTCCTGCGTCAGCGGCTCGGTGCGGATCTCGCTCACGAAGCTGCCTCCTCTGGCCGGATGCCGGGTGCTCCAGCCCCCCTCCGGGCCGAAGCCTTGCTCCGGCGCGCGGACCTTTCGGCGGCCTCGCTTCGCTCGGCAAGCAGGGGGTCCTCGGACCCCCTCTTGGGCCGCTGGCCCAATTCACCCCCGAGAAGAGGTGAGACCAAAAGAGGTGGCAGCGCGTTCACTCCTTCCTTGTGCCAAAATGACTCCGGGGGAGTCGCCGCAGGCGACGGGGGCAGAGCCCCCTGCCGGCGCGTAGCGCCGGCCACCAGCAACAACCGAGCGAAGCGAGGCCACCGAAAGCCCCACGCCGCAGCCACGGCCGCCGGGCAGGTCCCGATGGTCACGCCAGCGGCCCGAAGGCGCCGGGGCCGCGCAGGCGGGCGTGGCGGTTGACGTCCTTGTAGAGAAGGTACCGGAACCGGCTCGGCCCTCCGGCATAGCAGGCTTGAGGGCAATAGGCGCGCAGCCACATGTAGTCCCCCGCCTCGACCTCGACCCAGTCGCGGTTCAGCCGGTAAACCGCCTTGCCCTCGAGCACGTAGAGACCGTGCTCCATCACGTGCGTTTCCTCGAACGGGATCAGCCCGCCGGGCTCGAACGTCACCAGGTTGACATGCATGTCGTGCGCAAGGTCGGCCGGATCGACGAAGCGGGTCGTGGCCCAGCGGCCGTCCGTTCCCGGCATCGGGATCGGCGCGATCGCGGCCTCGTTCGCGGTGAAGGGAGCGGGCACGGGCACGCCCGGTGCCGGTTCGTAGAGCTTGCGGATCCAGTGGAAGCGCGCGGTCGCCTCGCCCGGATTGCGCGCCGCCTCGAAGCTTCCCGGCGGGCAGAAGGCATAGCCTCCGGCCTCGAGCCGGTGCGCGGTGCCGGCCAGCGTCACCTCCAGCGTCCCGCCGGTGACGAAGAGTACGCCCTCGGCCCCCGCCTCGGGCTCTGGCGATGTCGAGCCGCCGCCCGGCGCCACCTCCATGATGTAATGCGAGAAGGTCTCGGCGAACCCGGTCATCGGCCGTGAGATCAGCCACAGCCGCGTATCCGCCCAGCCCGGAAGGTAGCTCGTCACGATGTCGGACATGCAGCCCCGCGGGATGACCGCGTAGGCCTCGGTGAAGATGGCCCGCCCGGTGTGGAGCGCGCTTTGCGGCGGCAACCCGCCTGCGGGTCCGGCGTAGTTCGTCATGGCAGCACCGCCTTCAGCCGATGAAGCGCGATCCGCTCGACCTGGGCGCAGGCCTCGGCGCGTTCGACTTCGGTCGAATGGTCGATGCGGCGGCGGAACGCCTCGAGGATCTGCGGCTTGCTGTTCTCGCGGACCGCGATGATGAAGGGAAAGCCGTGCTTTTCGACGTAGGCGGCATTCAGCCTCTCGAACTCGGCCCGCTCGCCGTCGGTCAGCGCATCGAGCCCGGCCGAGGCCTGTTCGGCACTGCTGTCGGCGGTCAGCCGTCGTGCCTGCGCCAGTTTCCCGGCAAGGTCGGGATGGGCCTTCAGGACGCCCTCCTCCTCCTCAGGCGCGGCACTTCGGAAGACGCGGGCGAGCGCCGAGGCGAGGCCCGCCGCGGTATCGTGCGCCGGCCCCAGTTCCAGCGCCCAGGCGCGCTCGGCAATCCAGGGGCTGTGCTCATAGATCCCTCCGAACCGGGCGACGAAATCCTCGCGGCTCATCTGCGAGGGGCGGCCGTAACTCACCGGCGGATGATGCGTGCGCCAGTGCTCGGCGATCTGGCCGCGCGTCGCGATCCAGGCGCCGCGCTCCTGCGCGTAGTCGATGAACCGCTTCAGCCCCATCACCCGGCCCGGCCGACCGATCAGCCGGCAATGGAGGCCGACCGACATTATCTTGGCGTGGTCCCCGGCGCCCTCGGCCATCAGACAGTCGAGCGCGTCCTTGAGATACGTGAAGAAATGCTCGCCGGTGTTGAAACCCTGCGGCGTGGCGAAGCGCATGTCGTTGGCGTCGAGCGTGTAGGGGATCACCAGCTGGTGCCGGTCCCCGACCTCGATCCAGTAGGGCAGGTCGTCGTCATATGTGTCCGAGATCCAGTCGAACCCTTCCTCGGCGGTCAGCCGCACCGTGTTCATCGAGCAGCGGCCGGTGTACCAGCCGGTGGGGCGGTTGCCGGTCACCTCGGCATGAAGCCGGATCGCCTCGGCGATCTGCCGACGCTCCTCCTCCTCGGGCATGTCCTTGTGCTCGACCCACTTCAGGCCGTGACTGGCGATTTCCCACCCGGCCTCCTGCATCGCCGCAACCTGCTCGGGCGCGCGGGCAAGCGCGGTCGCGACGCCGTAGACGGTCACCGGAAGGTCCTTCATCAGCCGGTGCAGCCGCCAGAAGCCGGCGCGGGCGCCGTAGTCGTAGATCGACTCCATGTTCCAGTGCCGCTGGCCGGGCCACTGCGCGGCGCCGACGATTTCCGACAGGAACGCCTCGGAGGCGGCGTCACCGTGCAGGATGTTGTTCTCGCCGCCCTCCTCGTAGTTCAGGACGAGGCTGACCGCGGCCCGCGCCCCGCCGGGCCAGCGCACCTCGGGCGGGGTGGCGCCATGGCCCCGGAAGTCGCGCGGATAACGTGGCGGATGGTCGGTCATGCTGCCCCCTTTGGCCGCCAGCTTGGGCAGGATCGGCGCCCGTTGCAAGACGGGTCGCGCCGGGGCAGGGTTGGGCTGCTCAAGATGGAGGCGCTCGATGGGCTGGCTATCGACCCATGTTCTGGACACCGCGCTCGGCCGGCCGGCCGAGGGAATCGGGATCGCGCTCTACCGGCTGGGCGATGCGGGGCGCGAGAGGATCGCCGGCGCGGTGACCAACGCGGACGGCCGCACCGACGCGCCGATCCTGCCCGAGGCGGAGTTCGCGACCGGCAGTTACGAGCTGGTCTTTTCCGCCGGAAACTATCTCAGGGCGACAGGCCAGGCGGGGGCCGACCCGCTCTTCCTCGACGAGGTGCCGATCCGCTTCGGCATGGCCGAGGACGCGCATTACCACGTCCCCCTGCTGCTCAGCCCCTACGGCTACTCGACATACCGGGGCAGCTGACCCCAAGACATCTGGTCCGGCCGCTCGGCGCGCTCGACCCGGCGGGCCTTCGGGTCGACCCGGTACCACTGGGGCACGTCCGGATCGCTGCCGCGCAGCTCGGCCGGAACTTCGGCCATCTCGATGCGGCGGCCAGGGACCGCGCGGGCAAGATCGCGGCGGATCGTCTCGAAGACCTCTCCCGGCGGCACGTAGTCCGGCATCCGGCCATCCTCGACCTCGAGGACGGTCTCGTGGGTATGAAGAACCTCGCCGGTTTCGGCATCGTAGAGGATGCGGACGTCGGCGAGCACGTGGGAAAATGCGGTGGAGGACATCGGACGCTCCTAGAAATAGTCGATGACGTGATGAACACTGATGGACGAGCTTCCGCCGGCCGTGCCGGTCGAAAGACGGAACATCACCTCGGTGACGTTGTCGTCCTGGATGTAGGGCCCGGCCTCGTTGCCCTCGGGAGGGTGGCGGTGCGTGATGCCGTTATCGAGCGTTTTGTAAAAGGCGATCCCGGTGCCGGCGAACGTGAACCACGGCGGCACACCGCCACCGAAGGCGGCATGGCTGTGACCTTCCCGGACAAGGCTTGAGGCCGAAAGACCGGAATAGGCCTGGATGTTGCGCGGCTGCGAGAAGACGACGTGGCGGCTCTTGGATGACGATGTCGAGTTCCACCAGACGGCCTGCGCCCAGATGGTGCCGATCTTGGTTCCCATGGAATGTCCCTTCGGAAAGCCGGAGTCAGGAAGGTCGGATACGGTCGTCGCGGTCGGCATGACCGGTGCGGTGAATGGTCAGTGGCGGGTGGCCGGCGCGCCCCGGGCGCACCCGGTCTGCGGCCCGGCGGACAATTCGGTGCGACGGTTGGGGATGCCCAGAAGCCGGTCGATGACCCACTCGTGGACGCTGGCGACCTCGCCGGTCTCGATGTCGAAGACGACGGGAGGGTGGTCGGGAGCTTGGTGGCCGTTCATCTGCATGGGTGCCTCCATCTTCATGACGGTAGGTCGCCCGAAAGGTCCGGTGCGTTCAAACCGGCACAGTCAGCCGCCGATGGACCCCGCGTGGCGCAGCCCCCGGAATACGGCCGGCCCAAACGAAAAAGGGGGCCCGAAGGCCCCCTTTCCGTGACGATCCCTCAGGGATCACATCATGTCCATGCCGCCCATGCCGCCGGGCATGCCGCCCGCGGCCGGCGCATCGGCCTTCGGCTTCTCGGCCACCATCGCCTCGGTGGTGATGAGAAGCGCCGCGACCGACGCCGCATCCTCGAGCGCGGTGCGCACGACCTTGGCCGGGTCGATCACGCCGAACTTGAACATGTCGCCGTACTGCTCGGTCTGGGCGTTGAAGCCGAAGGTCTTGTCCTTCGACTCGCGGATCTTGCCCGCGACGACCGCACCGTCGACGCCCGCGTTCTGGGCGATCTGGCGCAGCGGCGCCTCGATGGCGCGGCGGACGATGGCGATGCCGGCGTCCTGGTCGGGGTTCGCCGCGGTGAGCTTGTCGAGCCGCTTGGCCGCCTGCACCAGCGCCACGCCGCCACCGACGACGATGCCTTCCTGCACGGCCGCGCGGGTCGCGTTGAGCGCGTCGTCGACGCGGTCCTTGCGCTCCTTGACCTCGATCTCGGTCATGCCGCCGACGCGGATGACGGCGACGCCACCGGCGAGCTTGGCGACACGCTCCTGCAGCTTCTCCTTGTCGTAGTCCGAGGTGGTCTCCTCGATCTGCGTCCGGATCTGCTCGACGCGCGCAGCGATCTCCTTCTTCTTGCCGCCGCCGTCGACGATCGTGGTGTTGTCCTTGTTGATGGACACCTTCTTCGCCTGGCCCAGCATCGAGATGCCGACATTCTCGAGCTTCATGCCGAGATCTTCCGAGATCACCTGGCCGCCGGTCAGGATCGCGATGTCCTGCAGCATGGCCTTGCGACGGTCGCCGAAGCCCGGCGCCTTGACGGCGGCGATCTTCAGGCCGCCACGCAGCTTGTTCACGACGAGCGTGGCAAGGGCTTCGCCCTCGACGTCCTCGGCGATGATCAGAAGCGGCTTCTGGCTCTGGATGACCGACTCGAGCAGCGGCACCATCGGCTGCAGCGACGAGAGTTTCTTCTCGTGAAGGAGGATGTAGCAGTCCTCGAGCTCGGCCGTCATCTTGTCGGCGTTGGTCACGAAGTAGGGCGAGAGGTAGCCGCGGTCGAACTGCATGCCCTCGACGACCTCGACTTCGGTCGACAGGCCCTTGTTCTCCTCGACGGTGATGACACCCTCGTTGCCGACCTTCTGCATCGCTTCCGCGATCATGGTGCCGATCTCGGCCTCGCCGTTGGCCGAGATGGTGCCGACCTGGGCGACCTCGGCGGAATCGGCGACGCGGCGCGAGGCCTTCTTGATGTTGTCGATCACCTCGGCGACGGCGATGTCGATGCCGCGCTTGAGGTCCATCGGGTTCATGCCGGCGGCAACCGCCTTCATGCCTTCCTTGATGATCGCCTGGGCGAGCACGGTGGCGGTGGTGGTGCCGTCGCCGGCCTCGTCATTGGTGCGGGAAGCGACTTCCTTCACCATCTGCGCGCCCATGTTCTCGAACTTGTCCTCGAGCTCGATCTCCTTGGCGACGGTGACGCCGTCCTTGGTGATGCGCGGCGCGCCGAACGATTTCTCGATGACCACGTTGCGGCCTTTCGGGCCGAGGGTCACCTTCACCGCGTCGGCGAGGATGTTGACGCCGCGCAGCATGCGGTTGCGGGCATCGGTGTCGAACTTGACGTCCTTAGCAGCCATGTCGGTTGCTCCTGTTTACTGGGTTGGGGACTTGCGACGCTCAGGCGAGAATGCCGAGGATGTCGCTTTCCTTCATGATGAGAAGCTCTTCGCCGTCGAGCGTGATCTCGGTGCCCGACCATTTGCCGAACAGGATCTTGTCGCCCTTCTTGACCGACATCGGGATCAGCTCGCCCGAATCCTTGCGGGCGCCTTCGCCAACCGCGACGATCTTGCCCTCGGCGGGCTTTTCCTTGGCGGTGTCGGGGATGATGAGGCCGCCGGCGGTCTTCTCGTCGCTCTTGACGCGCTTGACCACGACCCGGTCGTGCAGCGGTTTGAAAGCCATGTCGAACGCTCCTTGGTTCGCTAGTATGGGGTGTTAGCACTCACTCCCAGAGAGTGCTAATGGCCGCGATTTAAGGAGCATACCGGCAGGAGTCAACGGGTTCGGCGTGGAAAATTGCTCCCGCCACGGGCCGGTTGGTCAGGAACTCTCGGTGAACGCCCAGGCGCGGTCGAAGGCCCTGGCCGTCAGGTCCTCTGCCGAGATGAAGAAACTAATCTGGCCCTTGTAGTGAAAGTTCAGATCCTCGTGGTCGTAGCTCAGTGTGAACAGCCTGACGACCTGGGGATCGTACTGACCATCGCGACCCGTCCGTTCATTGCCGAACAGACGATGGAGCGTATAGTCCGCCTTGCGCCCACTACCGGGAAGCGTGGCCGCGCCCCAAGGCCCCGACGCAGTTCTTTTGGCGTTATAGGCGGCTGTCAGCGCCCTGTCCTCCTCCCTGCTCGCAATGACGGAGGCGCGTCGATGATAGGCGTCGTTCGGAAACC
>JBNLCA010000251.1:0-13016 GCA_050303575.1 Paracoccaceae bacterium | reverse complement strand
ACACTACACCGCCTATCCCGACCCGGCGATCAGCCATGTCCTTCGGGGCTGGAACCCCGAGGGCGGGCCGGCCGACCATCATCTCGACCTCGGAGAGATGCTGGTCCGCAATGTCCCGACCGATATCCGCGGCCGGCTCGGCGGCACGATCGAACCGTTCGGCAACTCGATCTTCGTCTTCGAGGTGGCGGGTCTCTGCATCGGCCACCTGGGCCACCTGCACCACGAGCCAGATCCCGCGCAGTACGCCATGCTTGGCCGGGTCGATGTCGTGATGGCGGCGATCGACGGCGGCACCACGCTCGATCTGCCGACGATGCTGAAGGTGATGGACCGCCTCAAGGCGCGGATCGTGATCCCGATGCACTGGCTGAGCCCCGGATCGCTGGACCGCTTCATCGCCGGGATGGAGGACGATTTCGCCATCCGCCGTGACGGCGTGTCGTTCCTGGAAGTCTCGCCCGAAACGCTGCCGGACCGGCCGACGGTCGTGGTGCTGGAGCCCGAGCTGCTCAGGTGAAGGTCTGGATCTGCCTCCTGCGCGGCGTCAATGTCGGCGGTGCCGGCAAGCTGCCGATGGCCACGTTTCGCGAGCTCCTTGCCGGGCTGGGGCTTCAGGACGCGCGCACCTACATCCAGTCCGGCAATGCTGTCTTCCGCGCGACCGGCAGCGCGACGAAGATCGCCTCCGGGATCGGCGACGCCATCGAAGCGGCGCACCGCTTCCGCCCGCATGTCTTCCTGATGACGCGCGAGGCGCTCGACGCCGCGATCGCGAAGAATCCGTTCGCAGCCGAAGCGGAGCAGGAGGGCAAGCATGTCCACCTCTTCTTTCTCGACCGTCCGCTGCCGGAGGGAACGCTGGAGACCCTCGCGCCCCATGCCACCAGGGGCGAGTGCGCCAGGGTCGTGGACGGCACTCTCTACCTTCACACTCCGGAAGGTCTGGGTCGCTCGGACTACGCCCAGCGCCTCGGCCGGGTGAAGGTCCCGATGACCGCCCGCAACGCCAATTCGGCCGCCGCCATCGCCGAGCTCGCCCGCGCCCTCTGACTTGCGGCCCAGCCCGGCCCGTGCTTCACCGGGGTCGGAGGACCCCGATGCTCAATCCCGCCGACGCCGCCTTCCGCGAACGCCTCGCCGCGCACCTGCCCGAGGGCAGGCTCAAGGCGCCCGAGGATCGCTATCTGGAGGAGCCACGCGGCCTTTTCCGCGGCCAGGCCGGCGCCGTTGCGACGCCAGCCGATGTCGACGAGGTCGCCACCATCGTCCGCACCTGCGCGGAGGCGCGGGTCGGCATCCTGCCCTATGGCGGCGGCACCGGCCTCGTCGGCGGGCAGGTCATGACGGACGGCCCGCCGCCCCTTCTCCTCTCGCTCGAACGGATGCGCGCCATCCGCGCCACCTATCCGGGCGAGAACCTGATGATCGCCGAGGCCGGCGCCGTTCTTGCCGACATCCACCGCGCGGCGACCGAGGCAGACCGGCTCTTTCCGCTTTCCCTCGCCTCGGAAGGTTCGGCCCGGATCGGCGGACTTCTATCGACCAATGCGGGCGGCACCGGCGTCCTGCGCTATGGCAATGCCCGCGACCTCTGCCTGGGGCTCGAGGCGGTGCTGCCCGACGGGTCGGTCTGGCACGGACTGAAGCGGCTGAGGAAGGACAATACCGGTTACGACCTCAAGGACCTGCTGGTCGGCGCCGAGGGCACGCTCGGCATCATCACCGCCGCCACGCTGCGCCTGTTCCCGCGCCCGGCCGAGACCGGCGCCGCGCTCCTTGCGGTGACCTCGCCCGCCGCCGCACTGCGCCTCCTGGCACTCGCGCTCGACCTTGCCGGGCCGGGCGTGTCGGCGTTCGAGCTGATGCACCGGCAGGGGTTCGACTTCCTTGCCGAGACCGGGCTCGAGACGCGGATGCCGCTCGACCCGATGCCCGACTGGCTGGTGCTGATCGATCTCGGCCTGCCGCGCGGGCAGAGTGCCGGTACCCTCCTCGAAACGCTCTTCGAGGCGGCCGCTTCGGAGGGCCTCGTGACCGACGGCACCCTTGCCTCGTCCGAGGCGCAGCGGCAGGAGTTCTGGCGCCTGCGCGAGACCATCCCCGAGGCGAACCGCAAGATCGGTGCCATCTCCTCGCACGACATCTCGGTGCCGCTCTCGGCGATCCCCGATTTCATCGCGCGCGGGCCCGAGGTGCTGGCGCAGATCGGCGCTTTCCGCATCAACTGCTTCGGCCATGTCGGCGACGGCAACCTGCACTGGAACGTCTTTCCCCCGAAGGGCGAGGGCCGGGCGCAGCACGAGGCGGCGCGGCCCGCGATCAAGCACGCGGTCCACGACCTCGTCCACGAGTTCGGCGGCTCGATGAGCGCCGAGCACGGCATCGGCCGGCTCAAGGTCGAGGATCTCGAAACCTACGGCGATCCGGCGAAGCTCGCCGCCATGCGCGCGATCAAGCGGGCGCTCGATCCGCACGGGATCATGAACCCCGGCGCCGTTCTGCGCGCCGGGCCGTAGAGGGGGCTCTGCCCCCGCCGCCTGCGGCGCCTCCCCCGGAGTATTTCCGGCACAAGGAAGCGGGCTGACCTGACCGTCTTCCGGTTCTCAAATGATCTCGGGGGATGAGGGCCGCCCGTGTGGGCTGCCGGGTACTGACCGACGGCCACGAGCGGGCAGGCAGCCCCTTCTTGCTGCCCCGTTTGAACGAAGGGCCGCCCGGTCTCCCGGACGGCCCGATTTCAGTCGCGCAGCTTGACCAGGTCGGTCAGCAGGCCCGCGGTTCCGTTGTGGACCGTCAGCCGCTCGACCTTTCCGGCGATGGCTTCGAGAGCTTCCAGCTCCTTCAGCCGCAGCATCACCGGGTTTTCCTCCATCACCTTCGCGGTGTTCAGAAGCGAACGTGTCGCGTTCGTCTCCTCGCGCCGGCGGATGACGTTGGCCTCGGCCTCCTTCTGCGCCTGGACCACGCGGTTCAGGATCTCGCGCATCTCGCCCGGCAGGATCACGTCCTTCAGAGCGATCTCGCCGACCTCGATCCCCACCGCGGCCATCTCTGCCCGGACCGCCTCGGCCGCCTTCTCGTCGACGGCGACCTTGTCGGCCAGAAGCTGGTCGAGCGTCAGCGCCCCCAGCGTCTTGCGGAACGCCAGTTGCAGTGCGCGGTGCAGCGCCTCCTCGAAGTCCTTCACCGTGGTCGCCGCCTTGACCGGATCGGTCACGCGGAAGTCCGCGGCAAGGTTCACCCGAAGCGTCACGCGGTCGCGGGTCAGGATCTCCTGCCCGGTCACGTCGTGCGTCCGGCGGCGCATGTCGATCACCTTCACGGCGACCTTGCGGCCGACGTTCCAGAACCGGTGCGTCCCCGGCCCGACAACCTCGGCGTTCGCGCCATCGACGGTGACGAGGCCGACATGCCCGTCGGGCACCTCGGTGGCCGTCATCATCTGCACGATGCCCCAGCGCGCCAGCCGGTTGCCCAGCTCGGGCTCGACCGCCATCCGCGCCGTCAGGGCCACGCGTTCGATCGTCCAGGGGCCGGCCGCCGTCCACAGGACGACGCGCACGTCGGGCTTCAGAAGCTCGTGGAAGAGCCCGTCCCGGAAGACCAGCGCGACCTCGTCCGCCCCGGTCCGGATCTCGGTCAGGTGCGCGGCCACGAGGTCGGGACGCTCGGAGAAGAGCGCCCGTTCGTAGGTCGACGCGAAACGGGGCGTGTTGAGATCGAACATCACGGCGACAAGGCCCCTGGCCTTCCGGACATGCTCGCCCGGACCGAGGATCTCCTCGAACGTCCCGTGGCGCAGCGTCAGCGCGCGGTTGTTTTCGTTGACCGTGAAGCGGGTCCGTCCCAGCACGCGGTCGATCATGTTCAGCATCGTCATCTCATTCACTCCGTTTCGTCTCGTCCTATCGCACGTGCGATCTCCTTGAGGTTGGTGCCCGTCCGGACCGGTTTGGGGCGCCTGGGACCATTCCCGTGGCGCGGGGATGCGAAGCTTCCGGGGCCTGCCGGGCCCGTCCCGCTGCGGATCGGCGGGGAGAGGGGTTCGGGCCGCCGGGCGGGGCCATGGGGCGCCCGAAGGCTCCCCTGCCCGGCCCGATGGCCGTCCACCTTCACCCACCGACCGGCTACGGGCCGGGGCGTCGGGCCGGGCCGCCGTCACCCCCCTTTCGGGCGGATCGGGCGGGGGCCGGCCTGGCGCAGGCGGGCCCCGGAAACCCTAGTCTTTGGACCGCTTTCGCGGACCGGCGTGATAGGCCGGTGGTCTTTCGACCGGTGATGGCTGGAGTCGAACCAGCTACACACAGATCCCAGATCTGTTGCTCTACCCAATGAGCTACATCATGGCTGACAAGAGAGGATTCGAACCTCCGACCTGCGGGTCCGTGGCCCGCCGCTCTACCGCTGAGCTACATGTCCTCCCGCTCCGGCATCCCGGCCCTGGCATACGGAGACGGCAGGGCCGCCCGCACCGGAGGAGGGTTTGAACTCCACCCGCTAGGACCGTTCGCTTGGGAACGGAGGCGGGCGGATAGCGCCGGGGCCTGAGTCGGATCAAGCACAGTCTTTCCCCTCTTCCCCTGCGTCAGGCTGCTGTGGCACTCGCGCCACAGGGTCGAGTTCCGGCCGGAAAAGCGTGAGGCCCCGCCTCGGGGGAGAGGGCGGGGCCTGCTGGAGGGACGATCACGGGGGTGAATCGCCCCGCTGAATCGCAGACTGCGCGACGCATCTTAACGGAAGGTTAGTGGCCTTCGAATTCGCAGAGGACATGGACGTCCATGCCCATCGCCTCGAGCTTCTTGCGGCCGCCCAAGGCAGGAAGATCGATGACGAAGGCGCATCCGACGACCTCGGCTCCCAGCCGCTCGACCAGCTTGATTCCCGCCTCGCAGGTGCCGCCGGTGGCGAGAAGGTCATCGACGATGAGCACCCGCTCGCCCGGCTGCAAGGCGTCGTCGTGGATCTCCATCACCGCCTCGCCGTATTCCAGCGCGTACTCCTGCGCGATGGTCGGACCGGGCAGCTTGCCCTTCTTGCGGATCGGCACGAAGCCCACCGACAGCTGGTGCGCCACCGCGCCGCCGAGGATGAAGCCCCGCGCCTCGAGCCCCGCGACCTTGTCGATCGGCTGGCCGGCATAGGGCGTCAGAAGCTGGTCGATCGCCATCCGGAAACCGCGCGGATCCGAGAAGAGCGTGGTCACGTCGCGGAACAGGATCCCCTCCTTGGGGAAATCCACGATGGTGCGGATATAGTCCTTGACCGACTTCGCCATGATCAGCGCGTGTTCTCGATCATGGTGCGGGCGACGACGTGAAGCGGCGTGTCGGGCGGCGCCTTGGAACATTCCGCCAGCGTCGCCTCGAAGACCGCCTGTGCGCCGGCGCGTTCGACCGTGTCGATGAAGGCGGTCTCGCGCGCGAAGGTTGCCGCGCTCCAGAAGCCCAGCACCCAGCCGGCGAGCTGACCCTGCTGGGACGGGTTGCCGCCCTGCCCGGCGGTGACGACCTCGGCGCAGGTCCAACGGCCAGCGCCCATGACGTAGCCCTCGGCCAGCGAGGCTTGAGGCAAGAGAAGCGCGGCGACGAGAAGCGGAACTTTCATGGCGACCTCCGGCAGAACGAGCGCGAGCCTAGCCGCTCGCGCCCTTCCTTGGAACCGCCAATCCGCCGGACCTAGCGCCCGCGCGGATAGTGACGGCGCAGCGCCATCACATCCTGGCCGGCCAGCTGCAAGGTCGCGTTCGAATCTTCCGAGAAGATCGAGCGGCGGGTGTAGTAGGGATTGCGCAGGTCGGTGAGGAGCCCGAGCGACTGGACAAGCTCTTCCAGGACGATCGAGCGGATGTCCTGCATGCGGATGTCGCGGGCGACGATGATCGCGGCGTTCGTCAGGTTGTAGCTGTTGTCGGCCCAGACCTGCACGGTCGCGGCACCCAGCCTGGTCCGGTCCCGCGAGCTGCTGCCCATCAGCACCGTCCCTTCGGGCACGTCGGCCAGGAACAGCGCGACCTTGGCGCGGCTACCGTCGGCAACGCGGCGCAACCGGATGCCGGCGCCGGCGGCGTTGATCTCGGCGATGGCGGCGTCGAGCGCAGCGCTGATCGCCTGCTGGCGGGCGCCGGAGTAGCCGGGCGCCACGCCCTGGATCGAGACCGTCAGGTCGCGCGCGTCCCGCGCCGTCCAGCGCACCAGCGGCTTGGCGCAGGCGCCACCCGGCGCGGCGGCGCAGGCGACGAGGCGATAGAAGCTTTCGTCGTCCATCGGGCCACGTGACGCGACCCACTCCTGGGCCGCCGACGCGGTGGCGAACAACACGGATACCATTACAAGCACAAGTTTTTTCACAGCACTCTTCCAGCTACGGCATTGAGTTTCGCGACCAGCTCTGGGTCGCGGCGGTCGGGCGCGGTGAGAACCGCGTGGTCGAGCGCCCGGTCGCATCCATGCGGACAGGGCGAGCGGTCCGGCCCCAGAAGGCCGGGAAGACGGGAGACCAGCGCACGCGCCTTGTCGGCGTTGCCGGTCAGGGTCCTGATGATCTCGGAGATGTCGACGGCGCCATGATCGGGGTGCCAGCTGTCATAGTCGGTGATCATGGCGACCGAGGCGTAGTAAAGCTCGGCCTCGCGGGCGAGCTTGGCCTCGGGCATGTTGGTCATGCCGATCACGTCGCAGCGCCAGACATCGCGGTAGAGTTTCGATTCCGCCAGCGTCGAGAATTGCGGCCCCTCCATCGCGAGGTAGGTGCCGCCCTCGTGGACGGTGATCCCCTCGGCCTTCGCCGCTTCGACGACGGCGGCCGAAAGGCGCGGGCAGGTCGGATGCGCCACCGAGACATGCGCCACGCAGCCCGGTCCGAAGAAGGATTTCTCGCGCGCGAAGGTGCGGTCGATGAACTGGTCGATGACGACGAAGTCGCCCGGCGCCATGTCCTCGCGGAACGAGCCGCAGGCCGAGACCGATATCACGTCGGTCACGCCCAGCCGTTTCATCGCGTCGATGTTGGCGCGGTAGGGTACCGAAGTGGGACTGTGCACATGGCCCCTTCCGTGACGCGGAAGGAAGACCATGCGCACGCCGCCGAGGCGGCCCGTCAGGAACTCGTCGCTCGGTGCGCCCCAGGGCGAGGCCGCGGCCTGCCAGCGCCCTTCCTCCAGCCCGGCGATCTCGTACACGCCTGAGCCACCGATCACACCGATGACGGTTTCCATACCACTTCCCCTTCGCTCGCTCTTCATATGTGCACGTATGGATTGTGCATACATGCCGTTTCGTGCAGGTCAGAATTGTTTTCCACGAAACAATTCTACCCCCGGGCGACCGTTAGCGCTATACGCGAACAATTACCTTGGAAATCTACCGAGACGTTAACGAAGGTTAACCAGATGCGCCGACGTCGATTCGTTAATGGTAGCGCCATACGTGCGGAGATTCCGCCGTATTTCATCCGCTGATTGTATGCACGTTCTGCGCGAGTCCTGACCGCAAAGATCAGCCCGCCTTGCGGACACGTTCAGCGAAGGAGAAACGTTTCGGACTGGCCTACGCGGGCCTCGGTGGCCTTGGTCGGCCTTACCGGTCGTCGGGCCGCCGGAGCTCGAAAAGTTCGGAGATCACCGCGTAATCGCGGTAGCCCAGGCGCGTCAGCGGCCGGAACTTCAGGACGTCGAAACGCCCGTCGACAAGGCAGTCGTCGCGCATGTGAACGCCGGTCACCTCGCCCAGAACCACCCGGTTCGACTTGCCGGGAAGCTCGACGATGGTGGTGAGCTTGCACTCAAGCGATGCCGGCGCGGCGGCCACGCGCGAGCAGGGAATGGTACGGCATTCCTCGCGCTCGAGGCCGGCCACGTCGAACTCGTCCTGGTCGGCCGGCAGCGTGGCCGACGTCGCGTTCATCGCGTCCTTCATCGCGTATTCGACGATGTTGACGCAGAAGACCCCGGTCTCGCGGATGTTGGCCACGCTGTCCTTGACGTCGCCCCGGTCGGGCTTCGATCCGGTCGAGGCGAACATCACCTGCGGTGGCGTGTAGGCAACGGCGTTGAAGAACGAATAGGGCGCTAGGTTTTCCGACCCGTCCTTGCCGCGCGTCGAGATCCAGCCGATCGGGCGCGGCGTGACGATCGCGTTGAAGGGGTTGTGCGGCAGGCCGTGGCCGTCCTCGGGGCGGTAGAACATGAAGAACCCTCCGTTTGAACCTGACCTATGCGCATGCTACCGGGCTTTCCAGTCAAAACGGGGCGGGCGGGGCAGTGATTCAGCTCGAGGAGGAGACCGAGGCCGACTGGTGGGAGGTCGAGGCGCTCTATGACCTGTGCTTCGCGCCGGGTCGCGAGGCACTGTCCTCGTATCGCCTTCGCGACGGGGTGCCGAAGGTCAAGGATCTCTGCCTTGTCGCGCGCGACGAGCTTGGCATTCTTGCCGGCGCCATTCGCTACTGGCCGGTGCTGGTCGGCGGCACGCCGGCGCTTCTTCTGGGGCCGGTGGCGGTACACCCGACCCGGCAGGGCGACGGGCTGGCGGCGCTATTGATCCGGGAAAGCCTGATCCTTGCCCGCTCGCTGGGATGGCAGCGGGCGATGCTGGTGGGCGACGCGCCCTACTACGGGCGGTTCGGGTTCAAGAAGCTCGACGGCGTCACCATGCCGCCGCCGACGAACCCCGACCGGGTCCTCGGCCTAGCGCTGGAACCCGGCGCGTGGGAGGGCGTATCCGGGCCCGTCACCAAGGCCGAACCTTGAGTCACGCCCGCGTGATCCCCATATCCATGGGGAATCAGGGAGGTTCTGCCATGCCCGAGATCGAGATCATCCCGCCCGGAACCGAGCTTCCGGTCATCGCCGGCCCCGACGCCGGAGAAGAGATCGACGTGCTTGTCCGGCGCTACCTCGCCGCGAACGGCCTTCTGATGCAGGTGATCGGCTATGTCGGCGGCCAGGTCGAGGACGTGGTCACCCGCCTTCCGGCTTCGACCCGCGCGCTGGTCGAAAGCGCCACACGCACCGCGCTCGAGGTCGCCTACGGCGCCGCTCAGGGCAGCCAGCGCCTGCGCGCGGGCGACCGGCCGCACCGGGTGATGGCGGCGGCCTTCGGCGCGGTCGGCGGGCTTGCCGGCCTGCCCTCGGCGCTGACCGAACTGCCGGTGACGACAACGCTGATGCTGCGCTCGATTCAGGAGATCGCGATCCAGCATGGCGAGGATCTTTCGCGCGAGGAAACCCGCCTTGCCTGCCTTCAGGTGCTCGGCGCCGGCGGCCCGCTGGCCGAAGACGACGGCGCGGACTTCGCCTTCCTCGGCGCCCGGGTGGCGATTACCGGCCCGGCGATCAACGCGCTCATCGCCCGGATCGCGCCGCGCCTAGCGGCGGTTCTGACTCAGAAGCTCGGCACCAAGTCGATCCCGCTGATCGGCTCGTTCGCCGGCGCCGGCACGAACCTTGCCTTCATGCGCTACTACCAGGAAATGGCCCATATCCATTTCGGCCTGCGCCGGCTGGCCCGGCATGGCGCGCTGGAAGCCCCCGCCGCCTTCAAGGCCCGTGTCGAGACGGTGCGGGCGATCCGCAAGGCTTGATCTGCTTGGCAAGCTCGGCCCTGCGGCTTCGCCACACACCGGGCCGGGGATCCAACTCCTCCGGCGGGCTATGGGATCTCTACCCCACGTCCGTCCGGCCGCGCCGGTCGCTCCGCAGGTTGGCGTAGAGGACATGGTTGCGCCAGCGGCCGTTGATCTGGAGGTAGCTCTGCGCGACGCCCTCGTACTTGTAGCCCGACCGTTCCAGTACACCGCGCGAGGCTGCGTTCTCGGGCAGGCAGGCGCTTTCGATCCGGGAAAGGTCCAGTTCGGTGAAGGCGTAGTGGACCAAAGCCTTCACGGCCTCGGTCATGTAGCCCTGCCGCGTGTGCTTCGCCCCGATCCAGTAGCCGATCGTGCCCGCCTGCGCCGGCCCGCGCCGGATGTTGTCGAGCGTGATTGCGCCCAGCAGCGCACCATCCTCGCGCCGAACCAGGAAAAGCGCCACAGCTGAACCTTGCGCCGCCGCCCGCGCCGCCCAGTAGACCCGGTTGGTGAAGGCCTTTCGCGTCAGGTGATCGCCGCTCCAGGACGGCTCCCACGGGACCAGGAACTCGGCGCTTTCCCGGCGTAGCGCCGACCAGTCGCGGTAGTCCGAATGCTGCGGCAGGCGCAGGGTCATGCGCTCGGTCTGGATGACCACCTTCCGGCGCCGTCCGAACATCAGGCGGCAAGCCTCGCCGCCAGTTCGGGCAGCGTGGGCGCCGCCCGCCCCGGGCCGTAAAGCGCCAGCGCCGCCTGCCCGCCGCCCGCCAGCCGGCCCGCGAAATCCATCACGCCGGCGCGGCCAACCGCGTCGATCTTCTCGACCGTCTCGGCGACGGTCGGCACCCGGCCCCAGATCGCCAGAAGCCGTGCCATCCGCTCGGCCCGCGAAGTCGGGCTTTCCAGCCCCATCAGCAGGCTCGCCTTCATCTGCGCCCGCGCCCGCGCCACCTCGGCCTCGGACATGTCCTCGGACGCGCGGCGCATCTCGTCGATGGTGATCTCGGCGAGCGAACGGATCTCCTCCTCGGACGTGCCGGCATAGATCGTCATCATGCCGGTATCGGCGTAGCTGCCCGCCTGGGCAAAGATCGCGTAGCACAGGCCGCGCTTCTCGCGGATCTCCTGGAAGAGGCGCGAGGACATGCCGCCGCCCATCACCTGCGCGTAGATCTGAGCGGTGAAATATTCGGGCGAACGGTAGCCCGGCGCCTCGAAGCCGAGCGCGAAATGAACCTGCTCGAGACGCTTGAGTTCGCGCCGTTCGCCGGTGCGGAAGGCGGCCGGTTCGGGTGCCTCGGGTCCGCGCGGGGCGAGATGGCTGAAGAGCGTCTCGGCCTGCGCCACGATGGTGTCGTGATCGACCGCGCCGGCGGCCGAAAGGACGATCCGGTCCGGCCCGTAGTGCGATCCGACGAAGGCGCGGAAGTCGTCGCGCTGGAAGGAAGAGACGCGTTCCTCGGGGCCGAGGATGGTGCGACCCATCGGCTGGCCCGGATAGGCGGCCTCCTGCAGCCAGTCGAAGATGATGTCGTCAGGCGTGTCGAGCGCCTGTCCGATCTCCTGCAGGATCACGCCGCGTTCGATCTCGATCTCGGACGGGTCGAAGATCGGGTTCAGCACGATGTCGGCCACCACGTCGACCGCCAGCGCCACGTCGTCCTTCAGGACGCGGGCATAGTAGGCCGTCGTCTCGCGCGAGGTATAGGCGTTGATGTAGCCGCCCACGTCCTCGATTTCCTCGGCGATCCTGAGGGCCGAGCGGCGCTCGGTCCCCTTGAATGCCATGTGTTCGAGGAAATGGGCCATGCCGTTCTGGTCGGCCCGTTCGTGGCGGCCGCCGGCCTGGACCCAAAGACCCACAGTCGCCGACTCGAGCCCCGGCATCGCCTCGGTCACGATGCGAAAGCCATTCGCCAGAGTATGCAGCTGAACCGTCACGCCGATCCCGTTCCCCAGTTTGGACCTGACGGTCATAGCGCCGGGGAGGCGCTTGTGAAAGGGGCAGAAGCGTGCAACCTTGGGTTTATGAAGGCATTCTTTGCTTCCCTCTTGGCGCTCCTCGCGGTGTCGGCCTGTGTCGATGCCGGGGCGTCAGTCTACCAGATCGCCGGGGTTCGCTACTCGGTCCAGCAGGTGGACGACTACTATTGGCCGGCGCCCGTGAACGTCGGGACGCCAAGCGAGATCGAGCCCTTTCCGATCGCCACGGCGCTGGTCGTCAGCCGCCCCGACGGGCCGGCCCTGACGCAGGCCGACGAAGCCGTTGCCCGCGCAGCCGCCGAGGCGCATTGCCGTGCGAACGCGCTTGCCGGTCCGGGTACCGACAGTCGCTATGCGACCGGAACCTGGGCGTTCTATCCCTGCCACTCGCCGCTCTGACGCCGAACCGCGGGCCTGCACCCGTCCCTGCCTGCGTCGCGCCTCAGACCAGCCGCTCGGAGATCAGCGCCTTGAGCGCGCCAAGGTCGTTCGGCACCTCGGTCACCCGCTCGGGCCGGTCGAAGAGGTCAGCCATCCTGGGGGGCAGCGGCGGGCGGACACCCGTGGCCCGTTCCACCGCATCGGGGAACTTGGCGGGATGCGCGGTGGCGAGCGTTATCATCGGGACAGGCCCGAGATGCTCGCCCGCGACCTTCACGCCGACGGCCGAATGCGGGCAGAGAAGCTCGCCCGTCGCCTCGAGCTGGGCGGCGATGGTGGCCGAGGTCTCGGCCTCGGACGCGCGGCCCGACTGGAACGTCGCCCGCAGCATCTCAAGCGCGCCCTGGCTGACGGTGAAACCACCGTCGGCCTTCAACGCCGCCATGTCCTTTGCCACCGCCGCCCCGTCACGACCGTAGGCGTCGAAGAGCGCCCGCTCGAAGTTCGAGCTTACCTGGATATCCATCGACGGACTGATCGAGGGATGGACCTCGGACGTCCGGTAATCACCCGTCGTCAGGCAGCGGTGCAGGATGTCGTTCTGGTTCGTTGCGACGATCAACCGCTCGATGGGCAGGCCCATCTTCCTGGCGATGTAGCCCGCGAAGATGTCACCGAAATTGCCGGTCGGCACGGTGAAGCTGACCTTGCGGTGCGGCGCGCCGAGCGAGACGGCGGACGTGAAGTAGTAAACGACCTGCGCCAGCACCCGCGCCCAGTTGATCGAGTTGACGCCGGCAAGGCCCACCCGGTCACGGAACTCGAAGTCGTTAAACATGTCCTTGAGCCGCGCCTGGCAGTCGTCGAAGTGGCCATGGAGCGCCAGCGCATGGACATTCGCCTCGGCGGGCGTGGTCATCTGGCGGCGCTGAACCTCCGAGACGCGGCCATGCGGGTAGAGGATGAAGACATCGACGTTGGAAAGACCCCGGAACGCCTCGATGGCGGCCGAGCCGGTGTCTCCCGATGTGGCGCCGACGATGGTGATCCGCTTGCCGGAGCGGCCGAGCGCCAGCTGGAAAAGC
>JBNLCA010000250.1:0-4880 GCA_050303575.1 Paracoccaceae bacterium | reverse complement strand
GCCGACCAGAGCCAAAGCTCTTGCGGATTCGTTTCTTCTCGGTGTAGGAGTACGCCATAGATGCTCCGGATAAGAGGTCAGACGTCGTTGCGACAGAACACAGGATTCGGTGAAACTCAGGTTGCCGAACGCTCTGTTATGTCGAGCGGAAATACAAAGCACAAAAGGGCTGGCGCCAGATTTGGCGCCAGCCCCGAGGCAAAGCGGGGTCTTACTTGACCTCGACCTTGGCGCCAGCGTCCGCGAGTTGCTTCGCGAGGGCGTCGGCTTCGGCCTTCGGCAGGGCTTCCTTGATGGTCTTGGGGGCGCCGTCGACCATGTCTTTGGCTTCCTTCAGGCCCAGGCCGGTAGCGGCACGCACGACCTTGATGACCTCGACCTTCTTATCGCCAGCGGCGGTCAGAACGACGTCGAACTCGGTCTTCTCTTCGGCAGCCGGGGCGGCAGCGGCGGCCGGGCCAGCGGCCACGGCAACAGCAGCAGCTGCGGACACACCGAACTTCTCTTCCATTTCCTTGATCAGCTCGGACAGCTCGAGGACCGTCATGTTGCTGATTGCGTCGAGGATTTCTTCCTTGGAAACAGCCATTTCAAAACTCCTGAATGTACGGATCGCCTTCGTCGAAGGCGCAAATCAAATGAAAATCAAGTGGTCTCTTTTGCGTCACGCACTGCGGCAAGGACGCGCACGAAGCTGCTCGGGACCTCGTTGAGGGTCCGCACGAATTTGGCCACGGGGGCCTGCATCGTACCGACCAACTTGGCCAGCAGTTCTTCGCGGCTCGGCATCGATGCCAGCGCCTTGACGCCTTCGGCGTCCATGACGTAGCCAGGCATCGCACCGCCCTTCACCACGAGCTTGTCGTTGGTCTTGCCGAAGTCCACGAGGACTTTGGCCGGAGCCACGGGATCCGTCGAGATACCGTAGATCAGCGGACCGACCATCTGGTCGGTCAAACCATCGAAAGGCGTGCCTTCCACCGCGCGTCGAACCAGCGTGTTCTTCAGAACGCGCAGGTAGACACCGGCCTCACGCGCCTTCGCGCGCAGTTCGGTGACTTGCCCGACTTCGAGACCACGGTACTCGGCCACGACAACCGCCTGGGCACCCGCCAACTGCTCGGCTACCTCGGCGACCACGGCCTTCTTGGCATCAAGATTGAGCCCCATAGTCATCTCCACTTACTAAGAAACGTCCCTTCACCCGCCAGGCAGGATCGGGAACAACTACGGCGACCGTCATTCAGGTGACCCGACGGCTTGCGCCGTGCAGACCGGAATCCTGGTTCGGGATACGCCATCTGCGTTGGGTCAACCTCGGTGAGGTTTCATTAAGGCAAGCACTGCACTTGCCCCCAACGGTCTTTGACAACCTGCCGCCAGACTTCGGCGACAGCCCAAAGTACGTTGCCCTCTCCCGCGCGGAGAGAGGGCGAAAAACATCAGGCCGACGTCACGGTCGACGGTTCGACCCGGACACCGACGCCCATCGTGCTCGACACAGCGACACGGCGAAGGTACACGCCCTTCGACGAAGCCGGCTTGGCCTTGACCAGCGCATCCACCAGCGCGCCCAGGTTCTGCTGCAGCGACTCGATCGGGAAGGACGCACGGCCAATCGTGGCGTGGATGATGCCCGCCTTGTCGGTCCGGTACTGGACCTGACCGGCCTTGGCGTTCTTGACCGCCGTGGCGACGTCCATCGTCACGGTGCCGACCTTCGGGTTCGGCATCAAGCCGCGGGGACCGAGAATCTGGCCGAGTTGTCCCACCACACGCATCGCGTCGGGCGTCGCAATGCAGACGTCGAAGTTGATGGTGCCGCCCTTGACCTCGGCGGCCAGGTCGTCGAAACCCACGACGTCGGCGCCGGCCTCACGAGCTGCTTCGGCCTTGTCGCCCTGGGCGAATACGGCCACGCGGACCGACTTGCCGGTACCGGCAGGCAGGACCACCGAGCCACGAACGATCTGATCCGACTTGCGTGCATCGACGCCCAGATTGACCGCGACATCGATCGATTCATCAAACTTGGCGGTGGCGCATTCCTTCACGAGGGAGAGCGCGTCGGTAACCGCATAGACCTTGTTGCGATCGACCTTTTCGGCCAGCGCCTTGGCGCGCTTCGAAACCTTAGCCATGATCAGAGGCCCTCCACGGTGATGCCCATGCTGCGGGCGGAACCCGCGATCGTACGAACGGCTGCCTCAAGATCGGCAGCGGTGAGATCCGGCTGCTTGGTCTTGGCAATCTCCTCGCACTGGGCGCGCGTAATCTTGCCGACCTTGTCGGTATGCGGCTTCGGCGAACCCTTCTGGATTCCGGCGGCCTTCTTGATCAGGATCGACGCCGGCGGCGTCTTCATGATGAAGGTGAAGCTCTTGTCGGCGAAGGCGGTGATCACCACCGGAATCGGCAGACCGGGCTCCAGGCCCTGCGTCTTGGCGTTGAACGCCTTGCAGAATTCCATGATGTTCAGGCCGCGCTGACCCAGCGCCGGGCCAATCGGGGGGGAGGGGTTGGCTTTACCAGCTGGCACTTGCAGCTTGATGTAGCCGATGATCTTCTTTGCCATCAGGCGACTCCTTGTGTGAGTTCAAGCGCACGACCGACTCGGCCGTGCTCCTCGGTTTGCGCCCTGGCAAACCAGGGCACGAGGCGCCGTACGGCGCCCCGGGATCAGGCCTTCTCGACCTGACCGAATTCCAACTCGACCGGTGTGGCGCGACCGAAAATGGTGACGGACACCCGCAGCCGGCTCTTCTCGTAGTTGACCTCTTCGACCGCTCCGTGGAAGTCGGTGAAAGGCCCTTCCTTGACGCGGACCATCTCGCCGATCTCGAACAGCACCTTGGGACGGGGCTTTTCGACCCCTTCCTGCATCTGCTGCATGATCTTGTCGACTTCCTTCTCGGTGATCGGAGTCGGACGCGTCGCCGTACCACCGACGAAGCCGGTGACCTTCGGCGTCGACTTCACCAGGTGCCAGCTCTCGTCGTTCATGTCCATCTCGACGAGAACGTATCCCGGGAAGAACTTGCGCTCGGTAATGCTCTTCTGGCCGCCCTTCATTTCGACGACCTCTTCGACCGGAACGAGGATCTGGCCAAACATGTCCTGCATGCCCGAGCGGGCAATTCGGTCGACCAGCGCCCGCTGAACGGACTTCTCGAAGCCGGAGTAGGCGTGTACGACGTACCAGCGCTTGCTCATATCACTTCCACCCGAGAATCAGGCTGTACAGCACCCATTCCAGGGATTTGTCGGTCAGCCACAGGAAAGCCGCGAGCGCCACGGAGAAGGCGAACACGATTCCGGTGGTCTGAAAGGTTTCCTTCCGGCTCGGCCAGACGACCTTCTTGGTCTCGACGATCGTCTCGCGGAGAAATACGGAGAAGCGCTGACCCGCCTCGGTCTTCCAGGCTACCGCCGTAGCCAAGGCTACGCCCGCAAGCACGGAAAGGACGCGCAGCACCAATGGCTGCTCGCCCAGGAGGTAGAAACCAGCGAGACCGGCACCCAACAGGATGAATGCCAGTACGATCTTGATCTTATCGGCCATGAAGAGTCGCGAGTACGGAAAATATGGCAGGGGCAGAGGGAATCGAACCCCCAACCTTCGGTTTTGGAGACCGACGCTCTGCCAGTTGAGCTATACCCCTGCGACAGAGACTGCAAGGCGTCCCACCAGGGGGACGCCCTTCAAGCCGGGGCTTTCGCCCCGTATCCGTTCCTTACTCGATGATCTTGGCGACGACGCCGGCGCCAACGGTACGACCACCTTCGCGAATCGCGAAGCGCAGGCCATCTTCCATGGCGATCGGAGCGATCAGCTTCACCGTGATCGACACGTTATCACCCGGCATGACCATCTCGGTGCCTTCCGGCAGCTCGATCGAACCGGTCACGTCCGTCGTACGGAAGTAGAACTGCGGGCGATAGTTGTTGAAGAACGGGGTGTGACGACCACCCTCTTCCTTCGACAGAACATACACCTCGCCCGTGAAGTGGGTGTGCGGGGTAATCGAACCCGGCTTGGCCAGAACCTGACCACGCTCCACTTCCTCGCGCTTCGTGCCACGCAGCAGCACGCCCACGTTGTCGCCCGCCTGACCCTGGTCCAGCAGCTTGCGGAACATCTCGACGCCCGTGCAGGTCGTCTTGACCGTCGCCTTGATACCGACGATCTCGATCTCCTCACCCACCTTGATGATGCCGCGCTCCACACGACCCGTCACCACCGTGCCACGACCCGAGATCGAGAACACGTCTTCGATCGGCAGCAGGAACGGCTTGTCGATCGCGCGCTCCGGCGTCGGAATGTAGCTGTCCAGCGCCGCCGCCAGCTCCAGAATCGACGGCTCGCCGATCGGGCTCTGGTCGCCTTCCAGCGCCTTCAGGGCCGAACCCTTCACGATGGGAATGTCGTCGCCCGGGAACTCGTACTTCGACAGCAGCTCGCGAACTTCCATTTCCACCAGCTCGAGCAGCTCTTCGTCGTCAACCTGGTCGCACTTGTTCAGGTACACGATGATGTACGGGACGCCAACCTGGCGCGCCAGCAGAATGTGCTCGCGCGTCTGCGGCATCGGGCCATCAGCGGCCGAGCACACCAGGATCGCGCCGTCCATCTGCGCGGCACCCGTAATCATGTTCTTCACGTAGTCAGCGTGACCCGGGCAATCCACGTGGGCGTAGTGGCGCGTCTCCGTCTCGTACTCGACGTGCGCGGTGTTGATCGTGATACCACGGGCCTTCTCTTCCGGCGCGCTGTCGATCGACGCGTAGTCCTTCGCCTCGCCACCGAACTTAGCCGTCAGCACCGTCGTGATCGCCGCCGTCAGCGTCGTCTTGCCATGGTCAACGTGACCAATCGTCCC
>JBNLCA010000249.1:0-3281 GCA_050303575.1 Paracoccaceae bacterium | reverse complement strand
CCACCGAGGCGGACATTCCCGCCATCGTCGCGGCCAGCGCCCGGCACCGCGAGACGCTCGTGGCGCTCGAGCGCTTCTGGACGCCGCATCCCGAGGCCGACGCCCGCTTCGACGCCTGGATGCGCCGCAGCCTGACCCTGGATGACCGCGACATGCTGGTCTTGGGCCCGGAAGACGCGCTGCGGGGCTACCTGATCGCCCAGCCCGTCTCGGGCTTCCTCGTTCCCGCCGGCCTCGACGTCCCGCGCATCGGCGCCATCGACGATTTCTACGCCGAGGACTTCGCCGACGCAGGCGCGCACACCCCGGACGCGCCCGCCGCCCGCGCGCTTCTCGCCGCCGGAGAGTCCGCCCTTGCGGCGCGCGGCTTCCGCTCGGTCCTCGTGGTATGCCCCGCCGGGTGGGCGTCGAAGCGGGCAATCCTTGAGGACGCCGGCTACCGGACCTCCAAGGTCTGGATGATCAAGGATTAGGCCGCCATCCCCGGCGCGGGACAAGGCGAAGCCGCCGCGCCAGCTCCTGCTTGTCGCGGCTACCTTTGCGATCAGGCGCAGATCACCACCGTCCCAGCGCGGCCTCGTCCTCGTCCTTCGCCGCGACCCATTCGGCGCCGTCCGGTCCGTATTCCTTCTTCCAGAACGGCGCGCGGGACTTGAGATAGTCCATCAGGAACTCGGCTGCCGCGAAAGCGTCGCCCCGGTGCGGCGCGGCAGTGGCGACCATCATGATCGGCTCGCCGACCTTGAGCGCGCCGTGGCGATGGATCACCAGGCTGCCCGCAAGAGTCCACCGGGCCACCGCCTCGGCCTCGATCCCTGCGATCGCCTTCTCGGTCATGCCGGGGTAATGTTCGATCTCCATCCGGTCGAGCCCGCCGCCATCGCGGTCGCGGACGATGCCGGTGAAGGTCACGACCGCCCCGGCGCCCGCGACGCTGGCCGAGAAGGCCGCGCCCTCGGCGGCGAAGTCGAACCGGTCCGACTGCACCCGGACCGACATCTCAGCCCCCGGTCATCGGCGGGAAGAACGCCACCTCGCGCGCACCGGCCAGGGGCGCGTCGAAATCCGTCAGTTCCTGGTCGACCGCCACGCGCAGCGCGCGCAGGTCGGCGAAGGCCGCCGCATAGCGCTCCTCGCGCGCCTTCAACTCCTCGACCAGACCGGCCACCGTCGCCGCGGACGTCTCGACCTTCTCCTTCGGCAGGCCGATCCGCTCGCGCACCCAGGCGAAATAGAGAACGTCGATCATGCCGGATCCTTCAGAAGCGGTACCGACTTGCGAAAATACTCCCAGCCGGTCACCAGCGTCAGCACCGCCGCGACCCACATCAGCCCGAGGCCGATGTCACCGGCAAGCGAGGCACAGTCGCGCTGGCCGCAGGCGCGGATCGGGTCGGCAAGACCCGCCGCCACGGCATCGGAATATTGCTCGGGCGTCATCCCCTGCATCGCGACGCCGTTGAGGTACTCGAGCCCGGTCCCGAGGAACAGGATCGCGATCGCCACCATCTGCGCCGTCGTCTTCCACTTGGCCAGCTTGGTCACCTTCAGCGTCTTCGACGCCTCGCCCAGGAACTCGCGCAGGCCCGAGATGAAGACCTCGCGGAAAAGGATCACCGTCGCCGGCAGGATCAGCCAGGGGTTCATCCCCGAATAGCCGGTCAGCACCATGATCGCGATCACTACCATCGCCTTGTCGGCGATCGGGTCGAGCATGGCACCGAACTTCGACTCCTGCTTCCACAGGCGCGCCAGGTAGCCATCGAAATAGTCGGTGATGGCCGCCCCCATGAACAGCGTCAGCGCCGCCCAGTCGGCCCAGGGCCGGTTGAAATAAAGGAACATCACCGCCACGCCGGGCGCCGCGAGGAGCCTGAGCGTGGTCAACGTATTCGGGATCGTCCATTTCATGGGCAACGGGATACCTTATTCATCGGGCCGGGTGAAGGTGCAGGGTGCCCGCCCGCGCGGCCGGCCGCCTGCACGCCGCATCCCTGATACGCGCGCGCCTCGACAATCCGGCGCGGGTGGCGTCCTTTTCGGAACGGACGGGAGGGATCAAGCATGTCGGAGAGAACGCGCGCCTTCAGGGCGCTGCACGAGGCGGGCTGCTTCATCGTCCCCAATCCGTGGGACACCGCCAGCGCGCGGCTGATGGCGCGGGCGGGGTTCAAGGCGCTCGCCAGCACCTCATCGGGCTACGCCTTCACCTCGGGCCGCAAGGACGGCCGCCGCGCCGTGCCGCGGGACGAGGCCATCGCCTACGGCGTCTCGCTGGCCGAGGCGACGGGCCTTCCGGTGACGCTCGACGCCGAGGATTGCTGGGCCGACTCGCCCGAAGGCGTCGCCGAGACGGTGGCGCTGGCCGCCAGAGCGGGCCTTGCCGGCATCTCGATCGAGGACCGCGACACCGCCAACCCCGGCCGCATCCGCGAGTTCGGCGAGGCGCTCGAGCGGGTCACTGCCGCCATCGAGGCGGCCCGCGCGCATGACATCGTGCTCACCGCGCGCGCCGACGGGCTGGGCAAGGCCTACGGCTTCGACGAGGCACTGCGCCGTCTTGCGGCCTTCGCCGAGGCGGGCGCCGACGTGGTCTACGCACCCGCGCTGCCGGACCTCGCCTCGATCCGCACCCTCTGCGCGTCCGTTCCGGCACCGGTAAACCACCTGATCGGCCAGGGCGTGCGGGGCCTGTCGTTTCAGGACGTTGCCGAGGCCGGCGTCCGCCGCATCAGCCTTGGCGGCACCTTCACGCGCGCCGCGCTTGGGTTGGTTTCCGGTCTCTGCGCGGAAATCGCGGCGGGGGAGTTCGGAACGCTCGATGTGGCGCCGGGATGGGATGTGCTGGGCTAGGTGCGCTCCAAACCGATTGCTCGCCGCCGCTAGTCCGACGGAAGCAGAGGCCAGCGCCGGCCCGTGGGTTGGCGCAGCAACGGCCGAACGGAGCACTTTATGGTGCGGCCATCCTCCGAAGATAGAAGTTCGCGGGACAGCGCAGAAGCGCCAGCCCGCCGGGACGGGCCGGCGCTGGCCCCTGCGCCTTCGGCGCGCAACGGGGCCTTCAACACCATATGAGAAACCCGGCGCACCCCAAGGATGCGCCGGGTCCAACTTGACTCTACCGTCTCAGTGCACGACCGCGTCGTCGGGCTTGCGCCGGTTCGAGGTCGCCACCCGGTCGCCGACGATCAGTCCCTCGGATCCGGCGGTCACGGAAACCGTGCTGCCGTCGTGGATTTCGCCCGCCAGGATCGCCTCGGCCAGCTGGTTCTGCAGCGCCT
>JBNLCA010000248.1:0-9583 GCA_050303575.1 Paracoccaceae bacterium | reverse complement strand
TGCTGCCGCCTGAAAGCGCGAGGCTGACCAGGTCCCCCAGCGCGGCCCGGTGGCCGAGGCCGCGGACGAAGACCTTGCCCGCCGCGATCTCGGTGACCTGCCCGAGCGAGCGGACCGCCGAGAGCCCGGCGATCTCGGACTCGAGCGCAGCGAAGATGGATGGTGCCATTCTGGCGTCCTCGATGATCTGCCCCACGAAACCGTTTCTAAACGAATCGCCCTTAAGGCTTGGTTGAAGCGGCACCCCCGTCGCACCGACCCCCGTCCGGGAGAATCCCGATGTTCGAGAGCTTGGATATCCTGAAGCAGGCGCAGGCGATGGCGAGCCATGCGGGCGCCCGCCAGTCGTCCATTGCGCGCAACATCGCGAACGCCGATACGCCCGGCTATCGCCCGACCGACGTCGCCCCCTTCGCCGAAGCCTACCGCGCCGCGGAAGGCGGAATGCCGCTGCGCCAGACGCGCGACGGACATCTCGGCGCGGGCGACGCGAACCTCACCCTGACCGAACGGATGGCACGCCCGGTGCCCGGCGCCACGTCGCCCAACGGCAACGGCGTCTCGATCGAGTCCGAGATGGTGAAGTCGGCCGAGGTGCGCCACCAGCACGACATGGCGCTGTCGATCTATTCCAGCACGCTCGGCATCCTGCGCACCAGCCTCGGCCGCCCCCGGTAGGAGTAAGTCATGGACCTTGCGAGCACCCTTGCCCTTTCCGCCTCCGGCATGGAGGCGCAAGCCAACCGCTTGCGCTTCGTCTCAGAGAACATCGCGAACGCCGACACGCCCGGCTACCACCGCAAGATGGTCAGCTTCGAGGACGTGGTCGAGCGCGGCCGCCGCACCGGCGAGGTGACGCTCGGCCCGGTTACTCTGGACCAGTCGGCGCTGACGGAGATCTACGACCCCGGCCACCCGCTGGCGGATGAGACCGGCCACTACGATGGATCGAACGTCGATCTGGTGGTCGAAATCGCTGACGCGCGCGAAGCGCAGCGCAGCTACGAGGCGAACCTCAGGATGTTCGATCAGGCACGGCAGATGCAGTCGTCGCTGATCGAGCTTCTGCGCCGATAGGAGGGCACCAGAATGGATGTCAGAACCTCCGTCGCGTCGCAGCTTTACAACCAGGCGCGCCCGGCCACCCGGCCGGACGCGCAAGGATCGGGCGGCGATGCCTTCGCGCGCGTCGCCAGGGACTTCGCGCAGACGCTCAAACAGGGCGAGGAGACGGCGAAGGCCGCGATGACCGGCGGCGCCGATCCCTATTCGCTGGTCCAGGCACTGGCCGAGACCGAGCTCGCCGTCGAGACCGCGGTGACGGTGCGCGACAAGGTCGTCGAGGCCTACCAGGAAATCCTGAGGATGCCGGTCTGATGGGCGAGGCGGTCTTCTATGACACGCTCCGCCAGGGGCTGTGGATCGCGGTCATCATCTCGACGCCGCTTCTGGCGATGGCGCTGGTCGCCGGCCTGACGGTCGGCCTTTTCCAGGCGCTGACCTCGATCCAGGAGATGACGCTGACCTTCGTGCCCAAGGTCCTCGCCATGCTGGTCGTCTTCTGGGCCTCGATGGGCTTCATGACCGAGACGCTGACGTCCTTCTTCCAGGACCGCATCGTCCCCCTGATCGCGGGAGGCTGAGATGGACAACGCAGGCTACACCGCGCTGACCCGGCAGGCCGGCCTGATGCGCGAGATGCAGGTGGTGGCGAACAACATCGCCAACATGTCGACCACCGGATACCGGCGCGAGGGGCTGATCTTCTCGGAATATGTCCAGGCGCTGGACGACGGTGGCCCGTCGCTGTCGATGGCCGACGGCAATGGCTGGATGACCGACGAGCGGCAGGGCGGCCTGACGATGACCGGCGGCATGTACGACTTCGCCATCGAGGGCGAGGGCTTCTTCCTCGTCATGACGCCGCAGGGCGAGCGGCTGACCCGCGCCGGCGCCTTCACGCCCGACGACCAGGGCAACCTCGTCGCGCCGGACGGGGCGCAGCTTCTCGATGCCGGCGGCACGCCGGTCAACGTCCCGGTCGGCGCCACCGGCGTGGCGCTGGCGCCGGACGGGACGCTCTCGATTGACGGTGCGCCCGCCGCCGACATTGCGATCGTCCGGCCCGTCAACCCGCTCGACCTGATGCGGCAGGAGGGAACGCGCTTCGAGGCGCCCTCGGGCCGCGAGCCGGTCGAGTTTCCGAAGGTGGCGCAAGGGTTCCTGGAGGACTCGAACGTCGATCCGGTCCGCGAGATCACCCGCATGATCGAGGTCCAGCGGGCCTACGAGCTCGGCCAGAACTTTCTGAACGCCGAGGACGAACGTGTCCGCGGCCTGATCCGCAGCTTCGCCCGGTAAGGAGACCGCCGATGCGTTCCCTCTCGATCGCCGCCAACGGAATGAGCGCCCAGGCGCTGCGCGTGGATGTCATCTCGAACAACCTCGCCAACATGTCGACCACCGGTTACAACGCGCGTCGCGCCGAGTTCGCGGACCTTCACTACCAGCAGGTCACCCGCCCCGGCACCATCGCCGCCGCCGACGGCACGCTGGTGCCCACCGGCATCCAGGTCGGCCTCGGCGCCCGCCCGGCGGCCGTGACGGTGATGATCGCGCAGGGCACGATCCTGGCTACCGGCGGCGATCTCGACGTCGCGATCGACGGCAACGGCTATCTGGAGGTGGCGCTGCCGTCGGGCATCTCGGCCTATACACGGGACGGCGCGCTGAAACGGTCGGCCGACGGCCAGATCGTCACCTCGGACGGCTATCCGCTGGTCCCCGACATCACCATCCCGGACGATGCCCGCTCGATCTCGATCTCTGCCGACGGCGAGGTCTATGCCTACTTCAACGACCGGGTCGATCCCGAACTTCTGGGCCAGATCACCCTTGCCACCTTCTCGAACCTGAAGGGGCTCGAGGCGATCGGCTCGAACCTCTTCCTCGAGACCGGCGCCTCCGGCCCGTCACTCGTGTCGCTACCCGGCACCGACGGGCTGGGGACCTTGCGGCAGGGGTATCTCGAGGAAAGCGCCGTCGATCCGGTGCGCGAGATCACCGACCTCATCAAGGCGCAGCGCGGCTACGAGCTGAATGCCAAGGTCATCACCGCCGCCGACCAGATGCTCGGCGCGACGACGCAGATCCGCTGATGCGCTGGATGCTTCTCCTTCTCGCGCTCGCCGCGCCGCTTCACGCCGAGACGCTGGTTGCCGCCCGCACGATCCGGGCGCAGACGATCCTGACGCCCGCGGACCTGGCGCTGATCGAGACCTCGGTCGCCGGGATGCTGTCGGATCCCGAAGACGCCATCGGCCTCGAAGCACGGACGATCCTCTACGAGGGCCGGCCGATCCGCCCGACCGATGTCGGCCCGGCCGCCATCGTCGAGCGCAACTCGATCGTCACGCTCGTCTTCCAGGCGGGCACGCTCACCATCACCGCCGAGGGCCGTGCGATGGGTCGCGCCGGCCCCGGCGATTCGCTCCGCGTGATGAACCTTGCGTCGCGCACCACCGTCACCGGCGTCGTCGCACCCGACGGGCGCGTCATCGTCGGCCCCCTTTCCGGCTCCTGAGGATTTCCATGCGCCTTCTGCCTTTCCTTCTCATCCTGTCCATCGCCGCCTGCGGGCGCCTGTCCGAGGTCGGCCGCGCGCCCGGCCTGACGCCCACCGAAGGCTCGACCGAGTACAACGCGATGGCGAACGGTAGCCGGCCGGATGTCCGCGGCAACGGCGAGGACGAGGCCTCGCTCTGGAGCGCCGGCAGCAACTCGCTCCTCGGCGACCGGCGGGCGGCGAACCGCGGCGACATCCTCACCGTCGTGATCGACATCGACGACAGCGCGGACCTGTCGAACTCGTCCTCGCGCTCGCGCACCGGCAGCGAATCGATGGGCATCCCGAACCTTCTCGGCATTCCGCAGCGGATCAACGAGCGGCTACCAGAGGGCGCCTCGATGGATCCCGCGATCGAGTTCTCCTCGTCCGGGCGGTTCTCGGGAGACGGCTCGATCTCGCGGCGCGAGAAGCTGACGCTGCGCATCGCGGCCACCATCGTCGAGGTGCTGCCGAACGGCATCCTGCGCATCGAGGGGACCCAGGAAGTGCGCGTGAACTACGAGCTGCGCGAGCTTCTGGTCACCGGCTATGTCCGGCCCGCCGACATTTCGCGCCAGAACGAGATCACCTACGACAAGATGGCGGCGGCGCGCATCTCCTACGGCGGGCGCGGCCGTAGCTCGGAAGTTCAGCAGCCGCGCTGGGGCCAGCAGGCCGCCGACGCGATCCTGCCCTTCTGAGGCCCGCCCGGTGCGCAAGCTGCTCCCTGTCCTTCTCGCGCTCCTCGGCCTTGCCGGCGGCGTCGGCGCGGGCCTAGCCCTGAAGCCGGCGCCCGACGCGCATGGCGCAGATGCGGCGGAAGATGAGGCTGGGGCGGACGATCATGGCGCCGCGGCCGACACGCATGGCGCACCGGCCGACGCGCACGCGGCCTCGTCCGGGCACGGCAGCGACGAGGAGACGCCGCCCGAGGGCGAGGAGTTCGTGAAGCTCAACAACCAGTTCATCGTACCGGTCGTGGCCGAGGGGCGGGTGAACTCTCTGGTCGTCCTGTCGATCAGCCTCCAGGTCGCGGCGGGCAGCCGGGAGACCGTGTTCTCGCGCGAACCGAAACTGCGCGATGCCTTCCTTCAGGTCCTGTTCGACCACGCCAATGCCGGCGGCTTCGACGGCACCTTCACCACGTCCGAGAACCTGAGGACGCTGCGCACCGCGCTTCTGGAGACCGCACGCAGTGTGCTCGGCGACATGGCGCACGACGTCCTGATCATCGATCTTGTCCGCCAGGACAGCTGATCCTCGCCATTCGCCCCTGCCAGATCCGCCAAGGCACCGCGCGTCCGAACTTTCCGGGCATCGATCAGCCTGGCGTCCGCCGGTCCCTCCGCCGCGCATCGCGCCGGGCTTCTGTCGCCGCGTCTGCCCGAACCCGGGCCAGCGCCTCGGCCCGTCCGAAAGCGCGAAGCGTCGCGATCCGCTGCGCCTCGCAGGCGGCCCGTTCGCGGGCGAGCTCGGTGTTGAGCGCCATCCGGTGCCGGTCGGCCCAGCCGCCCCAGCGGTCGAGCACCGGCCCGGCGACCGGCGCCTCGAGCTCGGCCGCGATCACCGCGTTCTGCCGGGCCACGGCCGCGTCCAGCCCGGCGATCTTCGCCTCGATGACCGCCCGCCGCGCCCCGGCAGCGCGCAGCCGCACCTCTTCGGCCTCCTTTGCGGCGACAGCAAGGCGCGCGAGCGCGGCCAGCCGGTCCGGCCTCATCTTCGCTCTCCGGGGCGGCGCCTGGCGCGGGCACGCATCCGCTCGGCGAAGCGGATCGCGGCGGCGACCGCCCTGTAATGGTCGGGCCGGATCTCGTGGCCCAGCTCGACCGTTGCATGGATCGCCCGGGCCGTCGGCGGATCGCGGTGGATCGGCACGCCGGCCTCGGCCGCCGCTTCGCGGATGCGGGCCGCGATCTCGTCGGTACCCTTGGCGACGCAGACCGGAGCGGCACCCTTGCGGCGGCTCCATTTCAGCGCGACGGCATAGTGCGTCGGGTTGACGATGACGACATCGGACTTGGGCACCTCGGCCAGCATCCGGTTGGTCGCGATGTCGACGGCGCGCCGCCGCCGCTCGCCCTTGAGATGGGGATCGCCCTCGCTCTCCTTCATCTCGTCGCGCAGTTCCTTGAGCGACATGCGGTTGCGACGAATGTGTTCGAAATACTGCCAGAGATAGTCGAGCCCGGCGATCGCCATCGTCACCAGCAGGACGACGAGAAGGAAGCCGGTGACCAGCCGCCCGAGCTCGACCCCGATCAGGCCGGGCGGAAGGTGCGAGAGGCCCAGGATCGCCTCGGCCTCGCGCGCGAGATAGAGGCCGAGCGCGAGCGAGACGAGGCAGAGCTTCGCCGCCGCCTTGGCGAATTCGAAAAGGCCCGAGCGGCCGAACTTGTTCCTGGCGTTGGCAAGCGGCGAGATGCGCGAGAGCTTGGGCGCGAGATTGTCCGGCGTGACGAGAAAGCCGCGCTGGAGCGCGATCGAAGCCAGTGCGCCCGCGGCAGGCAGAAGGAAGACCGGCGCAAGGGCGAGGCCGAGCGTGCCGAGAAGGCCGCCCAGCGGCCCGGTCGCGCCGCCGAAGAACAGCGGTGCAAGCCGGTCGGGCTGATCTATCAGGACCATCGCCGCGGTGCCGACGCCGGTGACGCCCGACGCGCCGAGGAAGGCAAGGCCGAGGAACAGGCCGAGATAGGCCGCCGACGTCGTCATGTCCTGCGAGCGCGGAATCTGGCCCTTCTTCCGCGCCTCCTCCAGTCGTTTCGGCGTGGGGTCGTGCGGCTTGTCGCCGGCCTCGTCGTCGTCCGCGCTCATCGGATCGCCATCGGGTCAGCGAGGTAATCACCGAGCGCCTCGAGCCAGAGGCCAAGCAAAGTCGGCGCCGCCAGCATCAGGAGCGCGAGCCCGCCCAGCGTCAGCGCCGGGGCTCCGACGAACGCGACCATCAGCTGCGGCATGGCGCGGTTGATGAAGCCGAGCGCCACGTTGTAGACGAGCGAGGCGACGACGAAGGGGGCCGAAAGGACGAAGGCCAGCGAGAAGGCCTCGGCCACGCGGTAGGTGCCCCACGAGGCGATGAGGCCGGCGGGCGCGAAGGTGCCGGGCGGGAAGATCTCGTAGGAACCGATCAGCGCGCGGGCGATGTGGACATGAAGGCCCGCCATGACGGCGAGCGCCAGGCCCGCGATGGTCAGCAGATGCGCGATGGCGGGCTGCGGGTCGACTCCCGCGCTGCCGCCGAAGATCTGGCTGAGCGATGTCGACTGCGCCGCCATCGCCCCGGCGGTCTGCAGTGCCAGCACGAACAGACGCAGGCCGAGACCCAGGACGAGGCCAGAGAGAACCTCGGTCGCCAGGAGGCGAGTCGCGTCGCCGGGCGCAGTGACTGCGGGAAGCAGCGGCGCGACGGCCGGGGCCACGACCAGCGTGAAGGCAAGGGCCAGCGCGAGGCGAATGCGGCGCGGTACGGCCTGCTCGCCGAAGGCCGGCAGCACGGCCATCGCCGCGCCGACGCGCAGGAAGACGATGAAGGATGCGACAAGGCCGCCGCGGCCGAGATCGGCAAGCGCGGTCAGATCGAGGATCACGCCGGCACCAGTCCGACCAGCGCCGGTCGCGCCTCGAGCCCGATCTCCTCGAACGAGAGGACCGGGGCCGGTATGCCCTTGGCCTTCAGCACCGTGCGCAGGAACCGCCGCCGCCGGGTCGAGGTGACGACGGCGGGGCTCGCCCCCTGTTCGTTGGCGTGGCTGATCTTGTCGGCGACCGAGCGGGCGAGGCGGTTGAACTCCTCGGGCGGCAGGGCGACGTCGGACTGGCCGCGCTCGCCCTCGACCTCGTATTGCTGGAAGGCCTGCTCCCACTCCGGCGCCAGCTGCACCAGGGGGATCGTCCCGTCCGGGCGGCGCAGCTCGGCCACCAGCTGGAAGCCGAGCCGGTGGCGCACATGTTCGGCGATCATCTCGGGCGGCGCGCCGGAATGGCGGACCTCGGAGATCGCTTCCAGTATCAGCGGCAGGTTGCGGATCGAGACCCGCTCGTCCAGCAGCAGCCGCAGCACGGCAAGGAGCGTGTCGACCGGCACCTTCTCGGGGATCAGCTCGTCGATCAGCCGACGGTTCGCCTCGGCCCGGCCCGGATCGGACAGCCGCGTCATCTCGTCAAGGATGCGGCGCAGGGTCTTCAGCGTCAGAAGCCGCGGCAGGTTGCGCTTTATGACCTCGAGCAGATGCGTCGCCAGCACCTCGGTCGGCGTCACGACAGTGAGACCCAGAAGCGCCGCATCCTCGCGCCGGTCGGGTCCGATCCAGCGGGCGGGGGCGCCGTAGACCGGCTCCTTCACCTCCTCGCCCGGCGGAAGGTCGGCCTCGGCCCCGCCGGTCAGCGCCAGCACGCGTTCCGGCCGCACCGTGCTTTCCGCCTGCTCGACGCCCTGGATGCGGACCACATAGCTGCCGGGCGCGAGGTTGGCGTTGTCGGTCAGCCTGAGCTCGGGCAGGATCATGCCGAAGCTTTGCGCGACGTGCCGGCGCATGTTCGCGATCCGCGCCTCGAGGCCCGTCGCCGGGTCGAGCACCATGGAGACGAGGTCCGGCGCGAACTCGACATGGATGTCGTCGAGGTCGAGCGTGTCGCCCATCGGTTTCTCCAGGGGCTCGGCCAGCGCCTCGGCCGCCGGCTCGTCGGGTTCGGCCGCCTTCTTCGCGCCTGTCCAGGCGAACCAGCCGAGGACCCCTGCGCCGATCACGAAGGGCACGAACGGCATGCCGGGCACGAAGGCGAAGAAGGCCATCAGCATCGCCACCGTCGCCAGCGCCGCCGGGTAGCGGCCGAGCTGCGCGGCGATCGCCGTGTCGGCCGCCCCGGTTGCCCCTCCGCGTGCCAGGAGAAGCGCCGCCGCGACCGAGATGATGACGGCCGGGATCTGGCTCACGAGCCCGTCGCCTACGGTCAGGATCGCGTAGGTCTCGAACGCCTGGCGCATCGGCATTCCGTGGATGACCGTGCCCATGATGAGGCCCATGACGAGGTTCAGAAGCGTGATCAGGAGCCCCGCCACCGCGTCGCCCTTGACGAACTTGGATGCGCCGTCCAGCGAGCCGAAGAAGGTGGTCTCGGCCTGTTCCTTCTCGCGCCGGGCCTTGGCTTCCTTGTGGTCGATGGCGCCGGCCGACATGTCGCTGTCGATGGCGAGCTGCTTGCCCGGCATCCCGTCCAGCGCGAAGCGCGCACCGACTTCGGCCATCCGGCCCGCGCCCTTGGTGATGACGACGAAGTTGACGATGAGAAGTACGCAGAAGATGACGAGGCCGAGGAAGACGCTGCCGCCCATGATGAAGCTGGCAACACCCTCGATCACCGAACCGGCGGCATCGGTGCCGCTGTGCCCCTCGCCGATGATCAGCTTGGTCGAGGACACGTTGAGCGAGAGCCGCAGCATCAGCGACGCCAGAAGCACCGTCGGGAAGGCGGAGAAATCCAGCGGCCGCTCGATGAAGAGGGTGATGGTGAAGATCAGGATGGCGAGGGCGAAGCTGGCCGCCAGCCCGACGTCCAGAACCCAGGCCGGCACCGGCAGGATCATCATCACGATGACCGCCATCAGCGCCAGCGCGAAAAGGACGGTCGGCTGGAAGATCCTCGCCGCCGTGGCGGCGGCCCTAGCCGGCATCGTCAGCCTCCTCGGGCGGTGCCGGTTCGAAGAGCCCGCGTCCCGATGGCGCGCCGAGCGGCACCAGTGATCCCATGCCGGTCGGCCCGGCATTGGCCTGCAGGAGCGGGAAGGTGTTCACCCGCGGGACGATCTCGGCAACGGGCGCGGCGAGCGGCGGCAGCTCGCCCGGCATCTCGGCCTGCGTTGCCGCCGCGATCTCGCTCTCGGACACACCTGTCGCCGGGACCGGCGTTCCGTCGAGCCGGGCGCGGATCCGGTCGAAGCGGGCCGAGTAGCGGTGGGCATAGCGCGGGGTGCGTGAATGG
>JBNLCA010000247.1:0-2802 GCA_050303575.1 Paracoccaceae bacterium | reverse complement strand
GGTCCTGGACATGGCGGCGAACACCGCCGACCTGGGCAAGCTCGTCTCGAGTGCGATCGCGCCGATCATCGCCGAGTACGGCATCTCCATCCCCGAATTCTACATCGAAAACATCTCGCTGCCCGAGGCGGTCGAGGCGGTTCTGGACAAGCGCACCTCGATGGGAATCGTCGGCGACCTCGGGCGCTTCACCCAGTTCTCCGCCGCCGAGGCGATGACCAAGGCGGCCGAGAATCCGTCCGGGAGCATGGGCGCCGGGATGGGCATGGGCATGGGCATGGTTGTCGGCCAGCAGGGCCCGTGGGGCCCGACCCAGACCGTTGCGCCTGCGGCGCCAACGCACGGTGTCGGCGGGATCGCGGGCGGGGCTGCGGCCACGCCTCCGCCTCCCCCGCCGGTCGAGCATGTCTGGCACATCGCCGAAGCCGGCGCGACCAAGGGTCCTTTCTCGACCGCTTCGCTCGGGCGGATGGTGGCCGACGGCGCGCTGAGCCGCACATCGCTGGTCTGGACGCCGGGCCAGGACGGCTGGAAGCCCGCCGGCGAAGTGCCGGCCCTTGCCCGCCTCTTCACCGTGATGCCACCGCCCCCGCCTCCGGTGGGCTGATGCTTCTGCCGGCCGGGACCGAAGTGCGCCGTTCGGCGGGTGGCGCGGATGCACGGCGCGCCGAGGATATCGCGCTCGCCTTCCTCGGCGCTGGACCGATGCCGGACGTGTCGATTGCCGGCGCGGCGAGCTGGGACCGCACGGGCCGGGCCTGCACCATCGGCGGCCCGGCCATCGAGGCGGCGCGTCTGGCACTGGCCGTTCCGGCGCAAGTGCGGATCGAGGAAGTTGCGCAGCAGGGCAAGGCCGCCGCCGTCTCGGGCCGGTATTCGCCAGACGGGCAGGACTGGCGGCTGTTCTGCCAGGTGATCCGGTTCACTTCGCCCGAGGCGCGCGAGATTGCCCAGCTGGTGAGTTTCGAGCACCGAGAGGCGCACCGTGGCTGAGGCGCCCGAGGAACACCGCTATCCCTGCGAACAGTGCGGCGCCGACCTGCGCTTTCAGCCCGGCGCGACCGAGCTTGTCTGCGATTTCTGCGGCCACCGGCAGGCTGTCGCGCCGGCCGGGCGCGACAAGCTCGCCGCGATGGCCGAGATCGACTACGACGCCGGCATCGCCGGGCGGCTGCCGGGCGACTTGGTCGAGGAGACGCGCGTCCTGCGCTGCCCGAACTGCGGCGCCGAGGTGGAGTTCGACCCCGCCGTCCATTCGGCCGAATGCCCGTTCTGCGCCACCCCGGTCGTTACCGACACCGGCGTCAGCCGCCATATCAAGCCGCAGGCGGTGCTTCCCTTCACTTTGGACGAGGACCAGGCGCGCGACGCGCTTTCCAAGTGGCTGGGGCGGCTCTGGTTCGCGCCGAACGGCGTGCAGGAATATGCCCGCAAGGGGCGCAAGATGCAGGGCATCTACACGCCCTTCTGGACCTTCGATGCCGACACGAAAAGCAGCTACTCCGGCCAGCGCGGTGACCACTATTACGAGACCCGGACGGTCCGGGTGAACGTGAACGGCAAGAGCGAGATGCGCGAGCAGCGGGTGCAGAAGACGCGCTGGACGCCCGCCTCGGGCCGGGTTTCGCGCTCGTTCGACGATGTCGTGGTGCTGGCCTCGACCTCGCTGCCCCGGAACTATGTCGACAGCCTCGAGCCCTGGGACCTGAGCCGGCTCGAAGCCTACCGGCCGGATTTCCTCGCCGGGTTCCGGGCCGAGGGCTACACGGTCGGGCTGGAGGACGGGCACACGATCGCGCGGCAGCGTATGGACGAGGTCATCCGCCAGGACGTGCGCCGCGACATCGGCGGCGACGTGCAGCGGATCGACCATGTCGAGACGCAGGTCGGCAACGAGACGTTCAAGCACATCCTGCTGCCGCTGTGGCTGGCGGCCTACAAGTTCCGCGGCAAGAGCTACCGCTTCATCGTCAACGGCCAGACCGGCGAGGTTCAGGGCGAGCGGCCCTGGTCGGCGTTCAAGATCGCCATCGCCGTTGTTGTCGTCGCGGCCGTGGGCGCCGCGATCTGGTATTTTACGCAGCAGCAGTAGCGGCTCAGACGTCCAGCCAGATCGTCACCGGCCCGTCGTTGACCAGCGCCACCTTCATGTCGGCACCGAACCGGCCCTGCGCGACCGTGACCCCCTGCGCGCGGAGCGACGCCGCGACATGCTCGTAAAGCCGCTCGCCCGTCTCAGGATCGGCGGCCGCCGAGAAGCCGGGGCGGTTTCCTCGCGACGTGTCGGCCGAAAGTGTGAACTGGCTGACGACCAGCGCCGCGCCGCCCGCATCGAGGATCGAGCGGTTCATCTTGCCGGCCTCGTCGGCGAAGATCCTCAGCTTGGCGATCCGCGCCGCCAGCGCCTCAGCCCGGCCTTCGTCGTCACCCTCCATGGCGCAGACGAGGATCAGGAGCCCCGGCCCGATTTCGCCCAGCCTCTCTCCGCCCACCGTGACCGACGCCTCGGTGACACGCTGGAGAAGCGCCCTCATAGCTCGTGCGCCCAGGGCGGGTTGGCGCCTGCGCGCGCCACGGTCACCGCCGCCGATCGGCAGCCCAGCGCCAGCGCGTCGACGATCACCTCGCGGCTCAGCGCGGCGACGCCCTTCTTGGTCAGGCCCCCGCTCTTGGACAGCGACGCCAGGACGCCCGCGTTGAACGTGTCGCCGGCGCCGACCGTGTCGACGACTTCGACCCGCGCCGCCTCGACAAAGACCTCGCCGCTCGCCGTGACGCCGCGCGCTCCGTCCGCACCCTCGG
>JBNLCA010000246.1:0-5680 GCA_050303575.1 Paracoccaceae bacterium | reverse complement strand
GGGACGCGTCTTCCCGACCCGTCCAACCGCCGCCGGACGATGCCTTCCGGGGCGGAAAACTGCCGCTCCCGTCCCGCCTTCTCCCACTGGCCTCGCGCGCGCGCCCGTCTCGCAGGGTCCGGCGGAGCCGCCCTCTGGCCGCCCGTCGCACCGCCGCGCCGCGCGCGCAGGGCCCGCGATCTCTTCTGGTCCTCCACGTGTTCGGGAGAGTCGCCGCCCGGCGACGGCGGCAGACAGCCCCTGCCGACATCTCGACCGGCGCCGCCGCATGGCTGACGCACCCACCACCGGCGCGCTCCTGCGTGCCTACCTCGCCGCGACCGCGCTTGGCGCACCGCTGGCGCGCCGCCTTCTCGCCCGCCGCCTCGCACGCGGCAAGGAGGACCCGGCCCGCATGGCCGAAAAGCGGGGGATCGCCTCGCTCCCCCGCCCGCCGGGGCCGCTCGCCTGGCTCCATGCCGTCGGAGTCGGAGAGGTGCTCGCGCTCCCTGCGCTCGCCGCCGCATTGATGGATCAACACCCCGACCTCGCCGTCCTTGTCACCTCGTCGTCCCGCACGTCGGCCGAGGCGCTCGCCCCGAACCTGCCGGTCGGCGCGATTCACCAACTCCTGCCGCTCGACATCCGGCCCTGGCGGCGCCGCTTCCTCGACCACTGGCGCCCCGACCTCTCGGTCTGGGCCGAGCGCGACCTTTGGCCCGGCCTCATCGCCGACTGCGACAGGCGCCGCATCCCGCTCGCCCTCGTCAACGCCCGCGTCGACGCCGCGTCCTTCGCCGAGAAATCCCGCGCGAAAGATCTCTACCGCGACCTTCTCTCGCGCTTTGCCCTCGTCGAGGCACAGGATGCCGAAAGCGCCCGGCACCTCGCCGCCCTGGGAGCGAACGCGCCGCAGGTAACCGGCTCGCTCAAGACCGCCGCCGCCCCGCTCGCCGACCGACCGGGACCGCGCGCGGAGCTTGAAAGGCTCTTCGCCGGCCGCCCGCTCTGGCTCGCCGCCTCGACCCATCCGGACGAGGAACCGATCCTGGCCGAGGCCCACCGCCGCCGCCTCGGCGATGAGCCGAACGCCGTCCTCATCGTCGCCCCCCGCGACCCGCACCGCGCCGCCGCGACCGCCGAAACCCTCCGCGCCGCCGGGATCGACACGACGGTTCTGCCCACGACCAACATCCCCGAGCGCCCGGCCCAGGCGCATGTCGTGGCGCAGATCGGCCAGCTGGGTCTGTGGTACCGGCTCGCGCCCGTGGCCTTCGTCGGCGGCTCGCTCGACGCCACGGGAGGCCACAACCCGTGGGAGCCCGCCCGCCTCGACGCCGCGATCCTGCACGGCCCGAACGTCGCCAACTTCGCCCAGGACTACGCGGCGCTGGACGCGGCGGGCGCCGCCCGCCTTGCGCCCAACTCCGAGGCCATCGCCGCCGCCCTCGCCGACCCCGCGACCCGCGACATGGCGCCCCGCGCCGCCGCCCTCGCCGCGCAGAATGCGCGCCTCCCCGCCGAGATGGCCGCCCGCCTCCTCGCCCTGATGGAGACGTCATGACCTTCCCCGAGTTACAAATACTGTCGGGGGGCGCGGGGGGCAGACGTCCCCCCGCCGGGCGGAGGCTACAGTGACCCTCCGTCTCCGCCTCGCGCTCCTCCTCTACCGCCTCGCCTGGCTCCTCGCCCTGCCGCTGGCGCTGCGCTACTTCCGCCGCCGCGCCCGCAAGGATCCGGCCTACGGCGCGCATATGGACGAACGGCTCGGCCGCGGCCCGACGCTCGACGGCGCGGTCTGGGTCCATGCCGTGTCGCTGGGCGAAATGCGCTCGGCAGCGCCGCTCGTCCGCGCCCTCCTCGACCGTGGCGAGAAGGTCGTCTCAACCCACCACACGCCCGCCGGCCGCCGCGCCGCCGAAACGCTCTTCCCCGAGGCCATCGCGGAGGGGCGCCTTCTCGCCCGCTACGCGCCGCTCGACCACGGCCCCTCGGTGCGCCGCTTCCTCGCCGCGACCAGACCGAAACTCGCCCTCGTCCTCGAGGTCGAGATCTGGCCCACGATGATCGCCGAGGCCAGGCGCGCCGACGTGCCGCTCTATCTCGCCAACAGCCAGGTCCCGTCGAGAAGCTACCCGCGCGCGCATTTCCTCAAGACGCTCCTTGGCCATCCGGTCGCCGGTACCGCGGGCACCTTCGCCAAGTCAGACCGCCACGCCGCGCGCTTCCGCGCGCTTGGCGCGCCGAACGTCCAGACCACCGGAGAGCTGCGCTTCGACCAGCCGATCCCGGAACGCCTGCTCGCCGCCGCCGCGAGGCTGAAACCGCAGATCACTCGCCCCGTCGTCGCCGTCGCCAGCGTGGTCGAGGGCGAGGACGCGCTCTACCTCGGCACCTACCACCAGTTGCAAGCGAACGGCCCCGCGCCGCTCTTCCTCCACATCCCGCGCGCCCCCGAGCGGTTCGGCCCTTCCGGCGACTTCCTCGCCGCGCAGGGCCAGAAGATTCTCCGGCGCTCCACCGCGCTGACCGCCGACCTCGCGGCCGACGCCGGGGCACTGAACGCCGCCGACATCCTCCTCGGCGACTCGATGGGCGAGATGTATTTCTACCTCGCGCTTGCCGATGTCGTGGTCGTCGGCGGCGGCTTCCTGCCGTCCGCCGCGCACAACATCATCGAGCCGCTGGCGCTGAGAAAGCCGGTCCTCACCGGACCGAACATCTGGACCATCGAGTACCCGGCCGAAGAGGCGATCGCGGCGGGTGTCCTCACCATCTGCGACACGCCCGAGACCCTCGCCCGCGAAATCGCGCGAATCCTCGCCGACCCCGGCGACCTCGCCGGCAAGGCAGAAACGTTCTTCACCGACCATGCAGGCGCGACGGAGCGGATCACTGCCTACCTCGACCCCATCCTCAAGGCCCGCAGCTAGGGCGAAGGGCAGCGGGCGAGGCGGGGTGGCGGGCGGGAACCTTGGCCGCTGCCCGGTCCCGAAGTCAGGCGCGCCGCAGCAGAAGCGACAACGCGAAAAGCGCCGCCGCCACCGCCACGATCGACGGGCCGGCCGGCGTGTCCCAGAGAAGCGAGGCCCAGAGCCCGCCCCCGACCGCCACCCCGCCCAGCGCCACGGCACCCGCCGCCTGCGCCTCGGGCCCGCGCGCGAAGCCGCGCGCCGTTGCTGCCGGCACCAGCAGCATGGCGGTGATCAGAAGCGCACCGACGACCTTGATCGCCACCGCGACAACCAGCGCCAGGGCCACCGTCAGGACCAGCCTCTCGCGCGCCGGATTGACGCCCGCCGCCATCGCCAGCTCGTCGTTCAGCGTCGCGGTCAGAAGCGCAGACCAGCGCCAGCCGATCAAAGCGACCACGGCAAGCGCGCCGGCCCAGATCAGGCCAAGCTCGGCCTTCGACACGAGGAGAATGTCGCCGAACAGGTACGCCGAAAGATCGACCCGCACCCCCGGAAGAAACGACACCGCGACAAGGCCGTAAGCCAGCGCCGAATGGGCCAGCACGCCCAGCACCGTGTCGGCCGCCATACCGCGCCCGACCAAGGCCGCGACGACCAGCGCCATCAGAAGCGCTACGCCCAGCGTCCCCCAGAAGACCGGCAGCGCGAAGCCCAGCGCCAGCGCCACCCCCAGGATCCCGGCATGCGCCGTCGCGTCGCCGAAATAGGCCATCCGCCGCCAGACCACGAAACAGCCCAGCGGCCCCGCCGCCAGCACCGTCCCTGCCCCGGCCAGCGCCGCGCGCGTCACCAGATCGTCCAGCATCAGCGCGCCCCGTACGCGTGGGAATGATCGTGGCCGTGCGCATGGGCGTGATCGCCATCGCCGTGCGCATGGTCATGCTCGTGCCGGTAAAGCGCCAGCGCCCCGCCGGTCCCGGCCCCGAAGAGCGCCCGGTACTCCGGCGCCGCCGAGACCACCGTCGGCGTTCCCTCGCAGCAGACATGACCGTTGAGACAGATCACCCGGTCGGACGCGCTCATCACAACGTGCAGGTCGTGGCTGACCATCAGGACCGCCGCGCCGGTCCCGTCGCGCACCTCCTCGATCAGCCGGTAGAAGGCGGCCGATCCCGGCTGGTCAAGCCCCGTCGTCGGCTCGTCCAGCACCAGAAGCTCGGGCCGCGCCAGAAGCGCCCGCGCCAGCATCACGCGCTGGAACTGCCCGCCCGAAAGGTCGGTCATCTGCCGCGCCTCGAGCCCCGCCACGCCGACCCGCGCCAGCGCCCCGGCCATGTCGGCGTCCGACTGCCGCACCGGCAGCGACAGGAACCGCGCCACCGTCATCGGCATCCGCCCGTCGAGCGCCAGCTTCTGCGGCACGTAGCCGATCCTGAGGCCCGGCCGGCGCACGACCCGGCCCTCGACCGTCACCGTCCCGATCAGCGCATGCAGAAGAGTCGACTTTCCCGACCCGTTCGGCCCGACCACGGTGACGATCTCGCCCGGCCGGATGGCGAAATCGACATCGCGCAGCACGGTCAGCGCGCCGTAGCGCACCGTCACGCCCCTGGCCTCGATCAGCGCCGTCATGCCGCGCCCTCCCGGCAGGCCGGGCAGGTCCCGACCGCCTCCACGGACGTCCGCGAGACCGAGAAGCCCAGCCCCGCCGCAGCCGCCTCGACCGCCTGCCGCACCGCGCCGCCGGGCGCCTCGGCGACCGTGCCGCAGCTTTCGCAGATGAGGAAGGCCGGGCTGTGACTCTCGCCGGCATGGGTGCAGGCGACGAAGGCATTGAGCCGCCTGATCCGGTGCGCCAGCCCGTTCTCGACTAGGAACTCGAGCGCCCGGTAGGCGACCGGCGGCTGCTTGCCGAAGCCCTCGTCCCCCAGTCGTTCCAGAACGTCGTAGGCGCCCAGCGCCCGATGCTCCTCGAGAAGGATCTCGAGCGCCCGCCGCCGCACCGGCGTCAGCCTCAGCCCGCGCTCGTCCGCGATCCGGTCGGCGCGGGCCAGCGCGTCGCCCGCGCAATGCGCGTGATCGTGGTCGGCAAAGGGATCGTGCTCGCCCATCCTGGTCTCTTGACTGTTATACTATAACATCATATGCGTTATGATATCACATATGGCGCAGCAGCGCCCGTCCTGCAACCGGAATCCCTTGAGATGTCGAAACCCCTCGCCCTACTCGTCGCCCTCGCCGCCGCCCCGGCCCTTGCCCAGCCCACGGTCGTCACCGACACGCCGGTCGTCCATTCGCTCGTCGCGCAGGTGATGGGGGATGTCGGCACGCCAGACCTTCTCCTCACGCAGGGCGCGGACCCGCACAGCTTCCAGCTTCGCCCCAGCCAGGCTCGCGCGCTCGCAGCCGCCGACCTGGTGTTCTGGATCGGCCCTGAGATGACCCCCTGGCTCGACCGCGCGCTCTCGGGCATCGCGCCGGAAGGCGAGACGGTTGCGCTTCTCCATGCGGACGGCACCCATCTGCGCCAGTTCGCTGAAGAACACGACGAGCACACGGACCACCAAGCCGAAGACCATCATGAGGAAGACCATCACGACGAAGGCAGCCACGAGGGCGAAGACCACGCGGACCACCAACACGAGGGCACCGACCCGCACGCGTGGCTCGACCCCGGGAACGCCGTCCTGTGGCTCGGGGTGATCGCGGCGCAGCTCTCGGCGGCCGACCCCGGGAACGCCGCCACCTATGCCGCCAATGCCGCGGCCGCGCAGGTCCGCATCTCG